>JANNKI010000055.1:0-5927 GCA_031396225.1 bacterium
GGCCATGGCCGCGATGAGGTAGAGCAGGTTGAGCATCAGGGCCGCGATCGCGACGAGTCCCGAAATCTGGTAGTAGATGGCCATGAACGCGATCACCATGAGCGTGCCGATCAGGCCGGCCGTGAGGCCCTCCTTGATCGAGTCCGAGCCCAGCGACGGCCCGACCGTGCGCTCCTCGATGATGCGCACAGGCGCCGGCAGTGCGCCGGCTCGCAACACGATGGCGAGGTCGCGCGACGTGTTCACGTCGAAGCTCCCACCCGTGATCGAGGCATCCCCGGAGGGGATGCGATCGCGAATGAACGGCGCCGACTGCACCACGCCGTCGAGGATGATGGCCAACTGCTTGCCCACGTAGTTGCCGGTGACACGCGCGAAATCGGCGCGGCCCTTGGGCGTCATCTGCATGCTCACGCCCCAGGCGCCTGGATTGGTCTGGTCCAGGCCCACCTGCGCCTCGGCGCTGGCCACCGAACCGCCGGTCATCTCGGCTTGCTTCTTGAGCACGTACAGTGAGCGGCCCGTCATGCCCGCGCGCGCTTCGTCCTCGCCACCCCAGAGCACTTCGGAGTCCGCGGGGATGAGTGAGTCGAGGCCCGGCGTGGCGAGCAGCTTCTGCGCGGTGGGCAGGTCCTCGTTACGGCAGAAGCCCGCATCGAGCATGAGCCCGGTGAGCGGCGTTCGCGCCAAGGTCGTATCGCCGGCCGGAGCCACGCCACGCGAGGCCAGCCAGCTGTCGAGGCGCTGGAACAGCGCTCGCTGCTCGTCGTCGGAGCGGACCAGCTTGAACTCGAGCAGCGCGGTCTTGCCGATCAGCTCGATCGCACGACTGCGATCGGTGAGGCCAGGCAACTGGACCGTGATGCGGTCCGTTCCCTCGAGCTGGATGAGGGGCTCGGCCACGCCGAACTGGTCGATACGGTTGTTGATGATCTCGCGAGCGCGCTCGACCGCGTCCTTGGCCTCGGCAGCCGAGAGACGGGACTTGTCCACCTCGAGCATCAGTTGGAGGCCGCCTTGTAGATCCAGGCCCAGATGGATGGCCTGCTTCCGGAGTTGGGCGAGCTTCGCCGGCTCCGTGGCCAGGCGCTGGGCCGGCGTCATCGAATAGAACTGATAGGACGGAAACAGGCTCCACAGGGACAATGCCGTGACCGCCAGCACGCCGAGTAGTTTGCCCTGGTCCGAGCGGGTCATGAGCTCCCCCATACGGTCGACCGCCGGGGAGGCGGAGAGCCCCCCCGGCGTGCACACATCAAAATGAGGGCGGGAGTCTACGGGCGGCCCCGAGGGGTGTCAACGAACCGTGTCGTTCGACGCCAGGGGAGCGCCGCGGGACATCGACGGGATGCAGCGTGCCGCGCCGGCCGGGACGAGGGCTGGTTGGCCGCCAGCCCCGAACTCTTCGCGAATCGGAAAGAAGCGGTGGGTCGGGGTGGGGTGGTGAAGGCAGGAGGAGGAGGTGGGATCCCGGCCGGCGAGGCAGCGCCCGCTAGCGCAATCCGCGTGCCTCCGGCCGCGGGGACCGGGGGAGCGAGGTTATGCGTGCGTCGCCGTCGCGAGCGCGGCACGCGCGTCGGCGCGCCGACTGCGCTCAATCTTGACACCCCCCGAGGCGGCCGCCTAATGTGCCGCGCCTACCGAACCGGGCCCCACCTATCTCCCGCTTTCCGAGGAGCTTCCCAAGCATGAACTCTCGCTTTCGCATGGCGAGCGTCGTGGCCCTCGTGTTGCTTGCCACGACCAGCGTCAGCCACGCCCAGCAGGCGGATTCCATCGCCACCAAGGGGGCGATTCCCGGTCGCGGTGCGATCGGCGGCCAGATCGGCGGCACGTACATGGTGACCGAGGGCGACTATTCCGAAGGCGCCCAGCCGCGCTTCTCGTTCGTCGGCCACTTCCGCTACGTGATCAGCAAGCGCTGGGGCTGGCAGGTCAGCCCCTATTTCACGTGGAGCGGATACGTGTCGCACGCCGACGCGCCCTTTGTCGACGTGAACTTCCCCACCGGAGGCGTCTCCAAGCAGTTCTACCTCTCGCAGATCGCCGGTGCGGCCGGACAGCTGCAATGGTACGGCGGTAGCGGCCGCCAACGCTGGCACCTGGGCGCGGGTCCGGCGGTCTATCGCGTGGTCGTGCAGAACCACCGCAAGGTGGTCGAGGATCCGTTCAGCCGCGAACTCCACACGGGACTGCACATGGGTGCGACGGCCGAGATCGGCGTGGAGCGATTCATGAAGCGGCTGCCCAACACCTCGATCGAGCTGACCGGCGCGTGGCACGCGGCGTTCGCCAAGAGCGACGGGCGCTTCCCCTCGGGCTGGAACGGCAATCCCATGCTGGCGGAGTTGCGGCTGGGCGCGCATTACTACTATGAGTTCAGGAAGCCCAAGCCCAAGAGCACCAAGCCGGGGCTGAGCAATTGACGCCCGGGACCGCGGCGCGCGCGCTGCGGTCCCGTGTCTTCCGGAGGAACCGCGGGTGAGTGACCGCGTGGCATGGACCGACAAGGTAGGGCCGGAGGCCCTGACCTTCGACGACGTGCTGCTCGTGCCCCGCTTCGCCTCCATTCACCCGCGGGACGTGGATACGCGCTCGCGATTCACGCGCGGGATCCCGGTGAACATCCCCGTCGTGAGCGCGGCCATGGACACGGTCACGGAGTCGGAGCTTGCTATCGCGCTTGCCCGACTGGGCGGCATCGGCGTGATTCACAAGAACCTCTCGATCGAGGAACAGGTCGCGCAGGTGGACCGCGTCAAACGCAGCGAGAGCGGCATGATCACCGACCCCGTCACGCTGCCGCCCTCGGCCACGCTGGCCGATGCGCACGCGATCATGGCGCGCTTCCACATCTCCGGCGTGCCGATCACCGAGAACGGCAGGCTCGTGGGGATCCTCACCAATCGCGACCTGCGCTTCGAGGATGACCACACCCAGAAAGTGGCGGACGTGATGACGCGCGCCCGGCTCATCACGGCGCCCGTCGGCACGACGCTCGAGTCCGCACGCGCGATCCTGGCGAAGCACCGCATCGAGAAGTTGCCCGTGGTGGACGAGCACATGACGCTCAAGGGCTTGATCACCGTGAAGGACATCGAGAAGCGCATCAAGCATCCGCTCGCGTGCAAGGATTCGCTCGGACGGCTGCGCGTGGCCGCGGCCGTGGGCGCGGCCGGCGACTTTCTCGAGCGTGCGCAGGAGCTGGTGCGCGCCGGCGTGGACGCGCTGGTCGTGGACAGTGCGCACGGGCATTCGGCGGGTGTCCTCGAGGCCACGCGCCAGCTGAAGCGCGCGTTAAGCGGCGCCGAGCTGGTGGTGGGCAATGTCGGCACCGGTGAGGGCGCCAAGGCCGTGGCCGACGCAGGCGCCGATGCCGTGAAGGTGGGCATGGGCCCGGGTGCGATCTGCACGACGCGCGTGGTGACCGGCGCGGGCATGGCGCAGATCACCGCCGTGCTCGAAGCCGCCAGGGCGCTCGAGGGCACCGACGTGCCGATCATCGCCGACGGTGGCGTCAAGTATTCCGGCGACTTCGTGAAGGCGCTGGCCGCGGGCGGCCACACGGTGATGCTCGGCGGCCTGTTCGCAGGCGCCGAGGAGAGCCCGGGCGAAGTGGTGCTCTACGAGGGTCGCCAATACAAGGTGTACCGCGGCATGGGCTCGCTCTCGGCCATGGCGGCCGCCAAGGGCAGCCGCGAGCGCTACTTCCAGGACAACACCGACGAACTCTCGAAGCTCGTGCCCGAGGGCATCGAGGGACGCGTGCCCTTGAAAGGTCCGCTCGCCTCGACCGTGTTCCAATTGCTCGGCGGACTGCGGGCCGGCATGGGCTATTGTGGCGTGGCCTCGATCGAGGAGTTGCGGACCCAGGCGCGCTTCGTGCGCATCAGCGGCGCGGGGCTGCGCGAGAGCCACCCGCACGATGTGAAGATCACCAAGGAGGCCCCGAACTACGAGGTGCGCTGAAGTCGCGCACCGGCGGCGTTTCGCTCGTTTCCGAACTCGTCCTTTGGACGGGTGCCCGAACCTTTCCGGGAGGAGGAGACCATGCGGCTGACCGGACATCGTCGAGGCAATCCCGCGCTGCGGTTCATGATCGAGCAGTCGGCGAGGCGGCGCATGTTCGCCGGCCTGTCCCCGGAACGCGCGGGGACCGAAGGCGCCCCGGAGGGCGCCGTGATCCGATGGCGCCGGGAGTTCTTCGAGCAGTTGCACGCCACACTGCTGCCGCGCACGGCGCACGTGACGGACACGCCCGAAGGGGAGCTCCGCTATTACGGCTCGCCGGCGATGAGCGTGTGGGCGTTGGTGTCGCAGCACGCCATGGCGCTCGCCTACGACTACGCCGACACGCCGGCGCAGATCCGCGAACGCGCGAGGCGCTGGCTGGCGTGCCTCACCACGCGCACCGCGCCCGGACTCGCCTCGCCGCACTGGGGCCACCCCGTGTACGGCGCCCGGCTGGACCCGATCTCGGGTGAGCTCGACGTGGTGTGGGCCGTGCCGGGAGAGTGGTGCGACGCCGTGTTGTCGAACGCGCTGCCGGAGCGACAGTGGGACGCGCCGCGGAGCTGGAGCGCGGCGACGGTGACAGCAGGGGCCTAGACTCGCGCGGTCGCCACCCCCCAAAGCGACGAGCCCCGGATGGCCCGGGGCCCGCGCGATTGCCCCGCGACTGGACGGTCGGTGGGCAAAGAAGTCCAGGGTGGTCTAGCGCCGCGGCAGCTCGAACTTGAAGCCGGGGTTGATCGCGCGGATCTCGACCAGTACGCGCTCCAGGCTCTCCTCGATCGTGGTGTCCGGCTTGTCGCGCCACGCCGTGTAGAGTTCGAGCAACTCGTCCTGCTTGGTCCGCAGCAACTCCTGCTGTGCGTGCTCGTCCACCGAACGCTCGAGGTGGTACACCTCGCCCTGAGAGAAGCGGCTCATCAGGTCCAGGTACTCGCCGCGCATGTGCGACAGGATGCGCAGGTACTTCTCGAAGCCCGTGGACAGCTTCTCCAGCACGTCCGATACGCCCGCGTTCTTGCGGTGCATCTGCTGCGAGTACGTGTAGGCGAAGTGGTAGTAGGTCTTGCCGCGGCCGATGTACGCCTCTTCGCTCGGCTGGACGCGCGTGCGCGAGGCCGCCGCCATGGCCGGGTTGTCGAAGATGCCGATGGACACCAGCAGGAAGTCGGCGTTGGTCTTGTAGATCTGGTACTTGAGCCGCGCGTCCGTGGATGACGACAGCCGGCGGAACACGTCCGTGTCGTACTTGGACAGGAACTTGCGCGACTGCTCCACGTACTCGGGATTGATGAACGAGTGGAGCAGGTGGGCCAGGTAGACGTTGACGTCCTCGTCGTAGCAGTCCTGGTTCGAGACCAGCCCCGTCTCCATCCGGCTGTAGAGGAGACAGTTGATCATGAAGAAGTAGGTGGGCTGCAGGTCCCGACTGCTGTCCTTGAGGTCCACGTAGTGGCGGGGGTTCATGGCGGCCTCGACTGGCTCCTGGTTCGACGACGTCGCACCTCGAGAGGTGCACCGAGTCTCCTGACTGGATACATGAGCATCGGTTGTGCCACGCACGACCTTCACCTGATATCCGGCGAAGGCGCGCCGACACCAACCATTTCGGGCCAACGCGCGTCGCGCACCAAGGAGCGCAACCGCTGGCGGTTCGGGGGGCTTCGGCCCTCGTTCGGGTGAACGCACCCGGGTTCGGACCACCCAGGTCCGTCGCGACCGCCGCTCGCCGCGCGCGTCCCCGACACGACCGGAACGCGTGCAGCACGCAATTGTCCTTATGAAACGTGAAAAACACTTGCCACCACGCTCCGCTGCTAACCCAAGTGGCACATCAGGATGAGCATGCCCTCAGCGCCTCCGGGAGGGAGTGCCTCGTGCAACGAGAGCGTCCCGGAGGTTCGGCCAGAAGCCCC
>JANNKI010000102.1:0-1509 GCA_031396225.1 bacterium
CTCGAGGACATGCTGGAGCACTGGCGCTCGCGCTGACGCCCGCGCTGACCGCCATGAGCGCGACGCCCGTCCCACCGCTCGGTCTCGGCACCCGGCTCGCGCGAAACTCGCTGCACTCCGCGAGTGGCCGCGTGGTGGCCATACTGGCTTGGTTGGTGCTCACGCCGCCGCTGGTGCGGGCGCTCGGCCCCGAGGGTTTCGGCGTGTGGTCGCTCTTCTACGCGCTTTCGGGCTGGCTCGGCTCGCTCGATCTGGGGTTCTCACAGGTGGCGCTCCGCTTCGGCGCGTCGGCACGTGCGCGTGACGCGGGCGCCGAGGCCGGCGAGTACGCCACGCTGGCGGCCCTTGGTTATCTCGTGCTGGGCGCCCTATGGCTGGGAGCGGTGCTGCTCGCACGCGAGCCCGCGCTGGACCTGTTGCGCATCCATGGCGCCTCGCGGGCGCTGGCTTCCACGGCGTTCGTGGCGGGGGCGGTCGTGTTCGTGGTGTCGGGGCTCGCCAACACCACTGCCGCGGCACTCCAAGCCTGGGACCGCTTCGACCTGGCCAATGGCGTCACGCTGGCGGCCTCGCTGGCCCAGGTGGGCGGGCTCACCCTGGCGATAGTGTACGACGCGGGATTCGTGGCGTGCCTCGCCGCGGTGGCGGGCGGCTGGCTCGTGGCGTTCCTCGTGGGGCTCGTGCTGCTCGCGCGCGGCGTGCCGGAGTTTCGCTGGGGCTCGCCCGCCGGCGCACGTCGGCGCTTCCGTGCATCACTCAAGTACGGACTCCCGCTCCAGCTCGCCAACGGGCTCAGCGTGGCTCACCAGCAACTCGGCAAGCTGCTCATCGTGCGCATGATCTCGCTGGCCGCGGTCGTGCCCTACGAGCTCGGGCTGCGCGTGTCCACGGCCTGTTTCACGTTCGCGCAGTTGGTGTTGGTGGCCATGATCCCCGAGGCCTCGGTGTTGCACGCGCGCGCCGAGACCGAGCGGCTGCAGTCGCTCTACCGGCGTGCGGGCCGTTTCGTGACCGCCGCCGGGGCGATCGTGACCTCGGCACTGGTCACGGTCGCGCCGCCGTTGTTCGTGGCGTGGCTCGGCCACGGCGATCCCGCCGCCACGCTCGCGTTGCGCGGACTGGCGGTGGCCGCCTATGCCGCCGTGGTGGGGGGCGTGTCGAGCGCCATCGCGCGCGGCGTGGGGCGCCCCGCCCTCGAGCTCGAGTACTCGGGCGTCGCCCTGCTGGTACACGCGGCGCTCGGCGTGGTGCTCGTGCCGCGCATGGGGTTCGAGGGGGCGCTCGTGGCCCTCGCCATCGCCAACCTGGTCTCGGCGCTGTGGTTCGCGTTCCGGCTCAGGCGCGCCCTCGGATGGCCGCTCGGCCGAGTGCTGTGGGAGCCGTTCGTCGTGCCCACGTTTGCCGCGGTGTTCGGCTCATTCGTCGGAGGCCGACTCGACGACGCCATCGCCGCGCCGTGGTGGTCGGTGATCGCGGCCGGTGCCGCTGCGGGCGGAGTGACGCTGGCCG
>JANNKI010000185.1:0-9484 GCA_031396225.1 bacterium
GTCGGGCGAACAGCGCGCGCCGCGCGCGGCGGCGAGATGGGCGGCGATGGCTTCGCGCAGCGGCCGATACCCCTGCGGATCGTCGTAGGAGAGCGTCCTCGTCGAGGCGAGCCGCATGCGCTTGTCCGAGAGCCGGCGCCACGCGTCCATGGGGAACTGGTCCAGCGCGGGCAACCCGGCGCGGAACAGCATGGGGCCGTCGCCGGGCGGGGGCCAGCGGCGGAGCGGCAGCGAGAGCAGGCGATCGCCCCGCTCCGACAGCCGCCGCGATCCGCGCTCCGCGAGCGGCACGGGTTCCATGACCGGCCCAGTCAGGACCTGATCGGGGAGCGAACTCGCCACGAACGTCCCCGAGCCCGCCCGGCTGTCGATGTAGCCCTCGGCGATCAGTTGATCGTAGGCACTCAGGACCGTGTTACGCGACAGACCGGTCACCTGCGCCAGCTCGCGGCTCGCCGGAAGCCGGGCGCCCGTGGGCAGTCGGCCGCCGAGGATGGCCGTGCGTAAGTCGTTGTAGAGCTGCCGGTGGAGGGGCTCACTGGAGGTGGCGTCGATCGAGAAAGCGCGGAAGCTGGAGAACGAGTGTCGTCTCGGCATGATGCTCTCGGGGGTTTGAGGAGACGCCCAGCAAGTGGCCCTATGACTCTAGCGCGATGTGGCGCTCCACAGCCATGCCGGAATCGGGCAATTGTGGTACCCCACCTACTCTCCCGCTGTGGCATGATGCCGGCCCACGCCCCTGGTCCCACCCGGAGGCCAACCCCGTGCCCACGCCCGCCCACCGGCTACCGATCGTGGCCGTCTTCGGCAGCAGCACCGCGCGTGAGCCCGAGGCCGGCTGGCACGAGGCGCACCGTCTCGGCGCGGCGCTCGCGCGGCTCGGCGCCGCCACGATGACCGGCGGTTACGACGGCGCGATGGCCGCTGCGTCCCGTGGGGCGCACGAGGCCGGCGGGCACGTTATTGGAGTGACGGTGGACCTGTTCGATTCGCGTGGTCCGGTGAACCCGTGGGTGCGCGAGCGCGTCCACACGCCCGACCTGTTCGAACGGCTGCGGCACCTGGTGCACGCCGCCGACGGCTACGTGGCGGTGGCCGGAAGCATCGGCACACTCACCGAGGTGTTCTTGGTGTGGACCATGGTGAGCGTGGCCGGTCGTGCGCCTGCTCCCATCGTGCTCATGGGGCCGCAGTGGCACGGCTGGCTCGACGCGCATCGCGGTCCGCAGTTCATACCGCCGAGGCTACTCCGGCTGATCGAGGTCGCGGACACGCCCGAACGCGCGGCGGAAGCCGTCCTGTCCGGCATCGCGAGAGCGCGGGCCTCGCGTGCGGCGGACGACGTGCGTGCGGAAACCCCGCGTGAGCACGATGCCCGTCACGTCTGATCCGCTGCTCGCCTGGCGCTCGCGATTCCCAAGCGTCGAAGGCGTGCTGTACTTCGCCTCGCACACGATGGGTGCGATGCCGGCCGAGGTCGAGTCGGCGCTCGCCGACTACGCCGCGGCATGGGGCGGGCGCGGCATCCGCGCCTGGGACGAGGGGTGGATGAGCGTGCCGGCCGAGGTGGCGGGCTCGCTCGAGCAGCTCCTGCAGGCCGAGCCCGGGAGCATCTCACTCCACCCGAACGTGACCGTGGCGCAGGCCGTGGCGCTCTCGTGCATGGAGTTTCCGCCTGGGCGCAATCGCGTCGTGTGCACAGCCGAGGACTTCCCGTCCGAGCTCTATCTCTACGAGGGGCTCGCCCGGCGTGGCGCGGAGATCGTGCGTGTCCCGGCGCGTGCGGGGCGACGCATCGAGGAGGCTGACCTGCTCGCAGCGGTCGACGAGCGCACGGCGTTGGTGGCCGTGTCGCACGTGCTGTTCCGAAGCGCGCAACTCCTGAACCTGGCGCCGGTACTCGCGCATGCGCGAGCGATGGGCGCGCTCACGATGGTGGATGCCTACCAGTCGGTCGGGATCGTGGACGTGGACGTGCGGGCCCTCGCGCCCGACCTGCTCACGGGCGGGAGCATCAAGTGGCTGTGCGGTGGCCCCGGCACCGGCTACCTCTACGTGTCCCCGCGCGTCCACGCGCGCCTCGAGCCCGCGCTTACCGGCTGGTTCGCGCACGAGCAACCGTTCACGTTTGATTCTGGGCCGCAACGCCTGCATGGGGGCGAGCGACGTTTCTGGAACGGCACGCCGTGCATCCCGGCCTACGTGGCGGCCCGGGCGGGCTTCGCGATCGCCTCGGAGATCGGTGGCGAAGCGCTGCGCGAAAAGTCGTTGCGCCTGACGGGCCGCATGATCGCGTTGGCGGACGAGCACGGCTTCACGCTCGGCTCGCCGCGCGAGGAGGCGCGCCGCGGCGGCACGGTGTGCCTGGACGTGCCGAACGCCGAGCGGGTGTGCGCGCGGTTGCTCGCCTCGGACGTGTTGCTCGACCACCGGCCGGGCGTGGGGCTGCGGCTCGCGCCGCACCACTATACGCGCGACGACGAGGTGGACGAGGTCATGAAGCAACTGCGCGCCGCGGTGGACGCCGAGCGCTGAACCAGACACACTGCAGCCTCGTCCAATTCCGCCAACGAGAGTTCAGAGGAGATGCCATGGAGACGGCAACGGCCGAGCCCGCCCCACTCAAGATCGTCCGCGAGCCCAAGGTGTACCTCGTCGGACGCCAGGTGACCGACGACGAGGCGCTCGCGCGATTCACCGCCGACGAGGGGGTGAGCTGGCAGACCGACACCGAGGTGGGCGCGGAGCGCCTGGCCGAAGTCGCTGGACGCGTGTGCTACATGAGCTATGGCAAGGGCCGCAAGACCAATCGCGAGTTCCTCGGCCACATCATCGAGGTGGGCCACGGCAGCGTGCTTGAGCACGGTGTGTGGAGCTTCGTGGTGACGGGAGTTTCGCGCTCGTTCACGCACGAATTGATCCGCCACCGGCACTTCTCGTACTCGCAGCTTTCGCAGCGCTACGTGGACGAGAGCGACTCCGACTACATCGAGCCCGACGTCATCGCCGCCGATCCCGAACTCCACCGCGTGTGGTGCGAGGCCGTGAATGCGGCGCGGAGCGCGTACGACCAGCTGGTGAAGGGACTGGAGACGCGCTTCACGGACATTCCCGAGAAAACGTTGCGCCGGAAGATGGCGCGTCAGGCGGCGCGCTCGGTATTGCCGAACGCGACCGAGACCAAGATCTTCATCACCGGCAACGCGCGCGCGCTCAGGCATTTCATCGAGCTGCGCGGCAGCGAGCACGCCGAAGTGGAGATCCGCAAGGTGGCCGTGCAGGTACTGCGCATCATGCAGCAGGAGGCGCCGAGCGTGTTCGCCGACTACACGCTCGAGCCGCTTTCGGACGGCAGCTTCGCCACACGGACCTCGCACCCCAAGGTGTGAGTCTCGTGAGCCGGGACGATGCGGTGGTGCGACGGCCGGTCACGCGTGTGACCGGCCGTTCGCGCGAGACACGCGAGGACGCGCTCGCGGTGGAACGCCCGCTCGAGATGCGCGTGGACGGCCGCTCGCTCGCCGTGACGTTGCGCACGCCCGGCCACGATCGCGAGCTGGCGCTGGGCTTCCTGTCGAGCGAAGGCGTGATCGGCCGAGCCGCCGACGTATCCGAGTGGCGGGCGGAGCCCGCCGACTGTAACGACGCGCCGGACGTGCTCGACCTGCGACTTGCGCCCGGCGTGGTCTTGGACTGGAGCCGTCTCGAGCGCCACTTTGCCGCCACCGCCGCGTGCGGCCTGTGCGGCCGCGCGCACCTCGACGCGCTCCGCTCCGGGCTGACGCCCGTGCCCGCGGGGCCGGCGCTCGACGTGGACACGGTGCTCGCGCTGTCGGCGCGCGTGCGCGGCGACCAGTCCGCGTTCGAGGCCACGGGCGGGCTGCACGCGGCGGTGTGGTGTGACGCGGATCTCGAGCCGCGGGTGCTGCGCGAAGACGTCGGCCGACACAACGCCGTGGACAAGGTGTGCGGCTGGCTACTGGAGCAGGGCCGTCGCCCTGTGGGCGAGGGCCTGCTATGGGTGAGCGGCCGCGCCGGCGCCGAGCTGGTGTTGAAGGCCGCCCGCGCGGGCATCCCGGCCATGGCCGCGGTGGGAGCGCCCTCGTCGCTGGCCGTGGAACTGGCCGAGGCCGCCGGCATGACGCTGGTCGGGTTCCTTCGCGAGGGACGGATGAACGTGTACACGGGCGAGGGTCGTTTGGGCGGCTGAGTCGAACGTGTGCGTGCGTCGGAGTTCGGGCGCTCGCGACACTTCCTCGAGACGGGCTCGGACCTCCCCCTTCACGGGCTGGGCCGCGATTGTCCTTGTCCCCCTGTCATGGACCTCAGATGATTGCGCCACACGTCGTGTCGCCCAAGTCTGTTGGCCGTCCTGGAGGTCCCCCATGTCCCATCGCCGACGACGCGCTATGGATCGGGGTCCCAACCAATCCCAGCGCGGGCGGGCGTGTCTCGCTGTCGTTCGCGATTCCCGCCGGAGCCTCTGCTCGCGTACAACTGTTCGATGTCGCCGGTCGAGAGGTCGAGGCGCTCGACTGACCGGCGGCGAAAACGGATCAGGCCGCCGACTCCCTTCGGAATCGGCGGCCTGATCCGTCTCGGGACGAACCCGCCCGGCCGCGACGCTCAGTGCCCTCCGCCGCGGCTCGGGCGCGCATTCCACAAGGTCAGCATGAGTACGCCGCCGATACCCGCGAAGATCAGCATGCTCGGGCCCCACACCCCCCAGCCGTAGGCGTCGAGCAACATGCCCATGCCCCAGCCGACACACGACTGGCCCACGTACTGCATGCCGTCGAACATGCCAGCGGCGCTCGCCGCGGCGCGCTTGCCGCCGAAGTCCATGCTGGCCGTGCCCGACAGCATCGAGTGGACCATGGAGATGCCGAGGGAGTTCATGACGAACGCCGCCACCACCAACTGCATGCTCGGCGCCTTCCACACGATGATCAGGCACACGACCTGGATCACGTAGCCGATGAACGCCACCGGGGGCCGGCGGTGACTGAACAGCTTGTCCGACGCGTAGCCGGCCACGAACGCGCCCGCGATCCCGGCGCCCACGATGATGAGCGCGTTCTTCTGGAAGATCGGGTTCGTGAGTTCGAGGTGCTGCACTTCCTGCATGTAGCGCGGGAACCACTGCTCGAAGCCACCTCGCACGAGCCCGGTGCAGAACTCCGCCACTGCGATGGTGATGGCGATGGGGTTCGTGAACACCTTTCGGGCCACGTAGCTGAACGTGACCTTCTCGGTGTCGCCGCTGGTCGCGTCCTGCGGGTCGAAATCCGGCAGGCCCGCGTCCATCGGCGTGTCCTGCACCACGCGCCAGGTCATGAACGCCATGAACGCGGTGATGCCGGCCGGGATGAAGAACTTCCACTGCCATGGGAGTGCCGCCACGACCGCGGCGCCGAGCAACAAGAACACGAAGAATCGGCCGCTCTGGATCATGGAGCCGAAGATGGCGCTGAAAACGCCGCGCTCGCTCACGTGGAACCAGCCGCTGTTCACCTTGATGAGTGCCAGGGCCGAGTAGCTCTGGAAGTACATGTTGAGCGTCCACACCGTGGCGAGATAGCCCAGCAGCACGGGTCCGGTGCCGAGGAATCCCAGGTAGGCGCCGAGCCCGAACAGCAGGTTGAACACGGTGGCGCCGATGGCGCCGATGATCATCGCGCGGCGCCCGCCGAACCGGTCAGCGAGCGGACCGTTGAACAGCGCCGAGATGCCGTAGAGCAGAGTGGCCGTTGAGATGATCACGCCCACTTGCGCCTTGTCCCAGCCGTACGCGTCGGACAGCGCCTTGTTCGCGAGTGGGAAGTTGTACCGGGCCATGTACATGGCCGCGTACGTGAGGCCCAGCACGAGCCAGTTGCGCGTGCGGCGAGCCTGGAACTCGGGCGAGTGCTTGACTGTCGCCTCGGCCATGGGGGCTCCGTCGGGGAAGGGTGCGCCGCCCCGGGACAGGGCGGCGGGTCGGTCAACTCGACCGTAGGAAAGCCCTCGGGGCCGCGCGGGTCAAGGGCTGCCGCCCGGGCGCGGCCTCAGGCGCCCAGGCGCTCTTTCAATTGCCGGGCCCGGGAGCGGCTCACGGGCACCTCGGTGCGCTCGGCGTCATCCAGCTGCAGCCGCCACGTGCCCGCGAAGCCGGGGCGGAGCGCGGCGGCATGATCCAGATTGGCGATGGCCGAGCGGTGGATGCGCACGAACCGCGACGGCGGCAGCCGCCGCTCCAGCTCGTCGAGCGTGAAGTTCACGTAGTGCCGGTCGGTCGCGGTGGCCGCGAACACCAGTTTGTCCTCGGCGCCGAACCAGAGCACGTCGTCCGCCTTGACGATGAGCTGCTTCTGGCCGACGCGCACGGTGAATCGTTCCAGCGGCTCGGCTCGATCCGCACGCGCCGCCCCCATGCTGGCGAGGATCTGCTGCAGCTGGCGCGCCAGCTCATCGGGGCGCGCGAGTGCCAGCCGCGCTCGCTCGACCGCGGCGACCAGCCGCTCGGGCCGGAACGGCTTCAACAGGTAGTCCACGGCGTGCGCTTCGAATGCACGCACGGCGTAGTGGTCGAACGCGGTCACGAACACGACCGCTGGCCGGTGTCGCACCTGCGAGAGCAGCGCGAAGCCGTCCTCGCCTGGCATCTGCACATCGAGCATGACCAGGTCGGGTGTGAGCCCTTCCACGAGCGGCACGGCCTCGGCCACGGACCCGGCTTCGCCCACGACCTGCACACCCTCGAGGTCGGCGAGCATGCGCTTGAGGCGCGTGCGCGCCAGCGGCTCGTCGTCCACGACCAGCACGCGCAGGGTCGGGTTCATGCGCGGGCCCTTGCCGGGAGCACGGGCTCCCCGCAGCCATCCACAGCCGGCGGCAGCGGGGGCGCGGGCGCGGCCAGCACGGGTTCGAGCGGCAACGTGATGCGCACGCGCGTGCCCTGCCCGGGCGCGGTCTCGAGCGCGAACGCATGGCCCTCGCCCCCCAGCCGCAGCCGCTCGCGCACGGACTCGAGCCCCACGCCGTTCCCGCGCGCGCGCGCGCCCGGCACGAAGCCGGGGCCATCGTCGGTGAACTCGGCGGTGAGCGTGCGCCCGGACGGGTCACGCCGCACGCGCAGCGTGAGCGTGGCGCCCTCCGCACGCTCCGCCACGGCGTAGTGCACCGCGTTCTCGAGGATCGGCTGGAACAGCAGCCCCGGCACCGGCACGTCGTCCAACCCCGGCTCGATGTCCTCGACCACGCGCAGCCGGTCGCCGAACCGCACGCGCTCGATGGCCAGCCAACTACGCAGGAACTCCAGCTCCTCGGCGAGCCGCGTGTGTTCGCGGCCGCTGGCGGTGAGCGCGTGGCGGAACACGTCGGCAAGCCGGGTCACCACCTCCTCTGCAGCGGCGGGATTCTCGTTGATGAGCGCGGCGATGGTGTTGAGCGTGTTGAACAGGAAGTGCGGGTTCACCTGCGCGCGCAGCGCCCGCAGTTCGGCGCGGGCAAGTTCGGAGCGCACGCGCTCGAGCGCCACGGCCCGAGCGACGGCGGTGCGATAGAACACGCGCGCGTAGATGATGCCGCCCACGAGCACCGAGAACGCCACGGCGAACATGCCCGAGACGAGCCAGGCACGGGGAGTGCCGAGGAACCCGCGAAGTACGAATCGATCCACGATGAACGCGGCCACGAACGAGGCGGTCACCGACACGGTGAAGTAGACCGCCGCCTCGGGGAGCCAGCGATCGCTCCCGGCCCGGCGCACGCCGAGCCGGGGCACGAGCAACTCGCCCGCCAGCACCGTGGACGTGCGGATGACGGCCGCGAACACGAGCGAAATGACATAAGCGGAGCCGTAGCCGCCCCAGCCGCCGCCATAGAGCGTGCCGAAGAAGAGCGCGAACGGGATGGCCCACAGCAGAGGGCCCAGGACGAGCGAGGCGACGAGGCGCGAGCGATCCCGCTTGCGTGGGGTCCTGTGAGCGTTCATAGGGGCATCTCACCGCATCCGCGCTGGCTCCGCCACGCCGTACCTGACCAGTGGTCGCCCCGGGGCGATGAACGGTCGTCCCGCGCGCCGGGAGCCGGCAGTGCCAGGCTCAGGGTGCCAGGCGTTCGCGCCGCCAGCCGCCGCCGCGGCGCGTGTAGAGCAGGCGATCGTGCAACCGGTCGGGGCGTCCCTGCCAGAACTCGATGCGGCGCGGACGCAGCCGGTAGCCGCCCCAGTGGGCTGGGCGCGGCACCGCTCGACCAGCGAACCGAGTCGACACCCGTGCGAGCCGAGCCTGGAGTGCCGCGCGCGAGGGGATCACGCGACTCTGTGGCGAGGCCCACGCGCCCAACTGGGCGCCGCGCGGGCGCTGGGCGAAGTAGGCATCGGCCTCGCGCGCGCGCACCGTACGCACGGACCCCTCCATACGAACCTGGCGGTGCAGCTCGGGCCACCACAGGACGAGCGCTGCGTCCGGGCACGCCGCCAGCTCACGGCCCTTGGCGCTCGCGAGATTGGTGTAGAACGTGAACCCGTCCGGGCCCGAGTCCTTGAGCAGCACCATGCGCGCGCGAGGTCGCCCGCGCACATCCACGGTGGCGAGCGTCATGCCCCCGGGCTCGGGCAGGTGGCTGCGGATCGCCAGGGCGAGCCAGCGCTGGAACAGCAACAGCGGATCGGCCGGGGCGCGCGATTCGACGAGGGGGAGGCCGCTGTAGTCGCGACGCACGCGCGGAAGGGACATGGCGGGCACAGTATCCGAGAGTCGTGCCGTCGCGCGACCGTCAGAACTGGATGCCGAGCCCCGCGAATAGGAGGTCGGTCCGCACCCGGCCCGCGGCGTGCGGGTGCCGGACGGTGCGCTGCATGCCGCACTTCGCACGCACTTCGCGGGTCAGGCGGTAACCCAGCACGCCTTCCCAACGATCCACGGGATCGTCCCAGGGCCGCTCGGCGACTGTGCTCGTGGCAACGTCGGAGAACCGAAGCGCCTCGCCCCTGAGCGCAAGCCATGCCCCGGTGGACATGGACCAGCGCGCCTCGGCATAGCCGCCTCGTGCGCCGAGGTCGCCGGTGAACATCGTCTCCCAGCGCCGGCGGAATGCCTCGCCGCGCACCTCGAACGGCCCGTGAGCGAGTTCCAGGTCGGCCATCAGCGTGGTCTCGCGATAGTCCCGCACGCGACGACCGCTCGGGAGCGCCCACTCGAAAAACGCTGGCATCCACGTTCCCTCTGCGCCCGAGATCCCCACGCGAATGCCCGGGGCCGGCGCCACTCCGACGCGCCCCAGCACCGTCTGGCCCGGCGTGTTGTCGGGCCCGGGCGACGGCCACGACGGCGAGCCCTGCACGACCCCCGCGCTCCACTCCAACGGCGGGAGTGATCCCAGCAGCGCCGCGCCCGTGTCCCACCAGCGTTCGTCGATGATCGGCAGCCAGGGCACCTCCGGAACGAGCTGCGCGATCCCCGCGTTCTGGACGAGCTCGTCGGTGTTGAACAGCACGTCG
>JANNKI010000197.1:0-14010 GCA_031396225.1 bacterium
TGATCGTCTCCGCGTCGGCGACGCGCGCGAGCGTGGCGGCGTTGGGCGGCACCACCAGGTGCCCGGCCAACTGCGACACCCATCCGCCCTCTTCATCGAGCGACACGAACAGCCGTCGTGGGCGAGCCAGTTCGCGCAGGCGCGCGATCAGCCCTCGCGCGTGCTCCAAGTCGCGGAAGTCGCGCGCGAACAGGATCACGCCGGCTGGCGGGTACTGGGAGAAATCCTTCTCCCATGCCGGCGAAAGACCATCGGGCGGCACCCCGATGACCATGCGGCGAGCGATCCCACGTTGGGCGTCCATGCACCGTCAAGTTGTCGGAGCGCCTGCCGCGTGTCAACGCGGTGTGAGGAATGAGCACGCTCGCGGCGCTAAGTCCCCGCCGGTCACGGGTTCGAGCGCGGTCGTGCAAAACGCCAGTTGGGAGCGCATCCGTGGCGGGTTAGACTCGTCGGAACGAGTGACCGGTTTCTGTTCTCCCGCCCGCGAGGAGGCTTTCGCTGGACGTACTGTCGCTGCGCCCGTTGCACGCCGCCGTCGCGCTCACGCTGCTGTCCGCGGGGGCTGCATTCGCTCTGCCGGCGGCTTCGCGGCTGACCGCGCGCCCCGCGAGCAAGCCCGCGGCCGCCGCCAGCCAGCCGGACACCTCCGCGCGCCGCGCGCTGGTCATCGAGGGCGACAACCACCTGTTCATGGTGTCGGCGCCCAAGGGCTGGGTGTTGGACGACACTTCCGGCATGGGCTCGCGCATCCGCTGCGTCTTCTATCCACGGGGCCAGACGTGGGCCACGGCGCCCACGGTCATGTACGTGAACCCGCTGCACGGCTTCGGTGCGAAGACACGCACCGTCAGCAACCTGATCGCCGAGGACGAGAAATCGTTTCGCAAGCGCGCCCCGCGCGGGCGCGTCATCGAGGGCGGCAAGTACACCACCGGCGGTAACAAGGTGGCGACGGTGCGCTACTTCTCCGAGTCAGGCGGCGCGCCGCATGAGGCCGTGGCCTACGTACCCGAAGCCGATCTGGTCATGCTGGTGGTGCTTTCGGCGCGCACGAGCGAGGGTTTCCAGCGAGCGCTCGGCGCCTACCGCGAGCTGGTGGGGAGCTATGCGTGGGTGGCCTCCAACACCGAGCTGGGACGCTGACCATGCGCGCCCGCGTGTCGCAGAAGAGCGAGCGCTTCACCGAGAGCGTGATCCGCGAGATGACGCGCCTCGCCACGCGCCACGGGGCGGTGAACCTGTCGCAGGGCTTTCCGGACTTCCCGGCGCCGGAGGTGGTCAAGGCCGAGGCGGCGCGCGCGGTGATGGCCGACGTGAACCAGTACGCGATCACCTGGGGCGCCAAGCGCCTGCGCGACGCGCTCGTGGCCAAGCAGCAGCGCTTCACCGGGCTGACGTTCGATCCCGAGCGCGAGGTGGCGGTGTGCTGCGGCTCCACCGAGTGCATGGCCGCGGTCATGCTGGCGCTCGTGGACCCGGGCGACGAGGTCATCGTGTTCGAGCCCTACTACGAGAACTACGGTCCCGACGCCATCCTGTGCGGCGCGGTGCCGCGTTTCGTGCGGCTGCGAGAGCCCGACTGGAGCTTCGACCCGAACGAGCTGGCCGCGGCGTTCAATGCGCGCACGCGCGCGATCGTGGTGAACACGCCGAACAATCCCACCGGCAAGGTGTTCTCGCGCGCCGAGCTGGAGCAGATCGCCGCGCTCTGCCGCCACTGGGACGTGATCGCCATCACCGACGAGATCTACGAGCACATCCTCGACGACGGCGCCGAGCACGTGAGCATGGCCGCGCTCGAGGGCATGCGCGAGCGCACGGTCACCGTGTCGGGGCTCTCGAAGACGTGGAGCGTGACGGGCTGGCGCATCGGTTGGTGCCTGGCGCCGCCCGACCTGACCGGCGCCATCCGCAAGGTTCACGACTTCCTCACCGTGGGCGCGCCCGCGCCGCTCCAGGAGGCCGCCGCGGTCGCGCTCGAGATGCCTGACGACTACTTCACAAAGCTCGCCGCGAGCTATCGCGAGCGGCGCGAGTTCCTCCTGCCCGTGCTCGAGGCGGCGGGCTTTCGCACGTTTCCGCCGCGCGGCGCCTACTACGTGATGACCGACATCTCGGAATTCGGTTTCCCCGACGATGTGACGTTTGCCCGCTGGCTCGTGTCGGAGGGCGGCGTCGCCGCCGTGCCCGGATCGAGCTTCTATTCCGACCCGACGGCCGGCTCGCAGCGCCTTCGCTTCCATTTCGCACGGAAACGCGAGACGTTGGAGGCCGCCGCCGAGAAACTGAGTTCCCTGCGGTCGCGCCTTCCGGCGCGACCGGAGTCCCTCACCCGGGGGTAGGACCCACATGACCACACCACGCCGGAAGTCCCTCGGTCCATTCGGCATCGCGATGGCGCTGTCGCTCCTGCTCGGCTTCGGTTTCGCGCGCGCGCTGTCGGCGACCGATGACCTGCGCAGCCAACTCGACCTGTTCTCGCAGGTGCTGTTCACCGTGCAGAACAACTACGTCGAGCAGCCCGACAACGAGAAGCTCATCCGTGGCGCCATCGACGGCATGCTCAAGACGCTCGACCCGCACACGAACTTCCTGCCGAAGCAGCGGGCCGCGGCCATGGACGAGAACTTCCGCGCCGAGTACTCCGGCATCGGCGTGCAGTTCGACATCGTGGACAACAAGATCGTGGTGCTCTCGCCCATCGAGGGCACGCCCGCCTACCGGCTGGGCATCCGCGCCGGCGACAAGATCGTGCAGGTGGACGGCAAGCCCTTGAAGAAGGGGCTGGTCACCGACGACGTCTTCAAGCTGCTGAAAGGCCCCACCGGCACGCGGGTCGAGGTGGACATCGAGCGGCCCGAGGAGACGGCGCTCGTGCACTTCTCCATCGAGCGGGCCAAGATCCCCATCGAATCCGTGCCGTACTCCTACATGATCAAGCCCGGGGTCGGGTACGTGCGCGTGATCCGCTTCGCGCAGACGACCGGCGATGAGTTGGAGCGCGCCATCGCCACCCTGCGAGCGCAAGGCATGAAGAGCCTGCTCGTGGACCTGCGCTCGAACTCGGGTGGCCTCCTGAACCAGGCCGTGGACGTGCTCGACCAGCTGGTGGGCGAGGACAAGAAGCTCGTGTACACGCGCGGCCGCATCCAGTCGTCGAACGCCGACTACTACTCGACCGACCGCCGCGGCAAATGGACCGAAGGGGCGCTCATCGTGCTGGTGGACCATGGCAGCGCGTCGGCGTCCGAGATCGTGTCCGGCGCGGTGCAGGACCTGGACCGCGGCCTCGTGGCCGGCATCAACACGTTCGGCAAGGGCCTCGTGCAGAACCAGGTGAACCTGTCCGAGGGCAAGCTGCTGCTCACCGTGGCGCGCTACTACACGCCGAGCGGCCGCGGCATCCAGCGCGACTACTCCAAGTTCGAGGACCAGGCGGACTACCAGGCGGACGCGTTCCGCGAAGCGGTGCCCACGGACTCGGCCCTGGCGACGCGGCCCAAGTTCAAGACCACGAGCGGCCGCACGGTGTACGGCGGCGGCGGGATCTACCCCGACGTGGTGGTGCCGGACTCCCCGAACCTGACGCGGCCCGAGATCGAGATGTTCACGAAGCGCGTGTTCTTCGAGTACGCGAACCACATGGTCACGCAGCGCAAGGAGACCGCGTGGAAGCCCGAGATGCTGGGCCGCGACCGCTTCAAGCTGGACGACGGCCAGTGGAAGGGGCTGCGGGAGGCCATCGCGAGCAAGGGCGTGAAGATGGACGACTCCACCTGGACCGCCGAGAAGCCATTCGTGCTGCACCAGCTGCGGGGTGAACTGGCGCAGCAAACGATGGGCTCGCTCGAGCGCTACAAGATCGGCGTTGAGGAGGACACCCAGCTCGCCAGGACGCTGGAGCTATTCCCGCAGGCACAGAAGCTTGTGGCGGCCGGGGCGGCGGTGGATTTGAAGTCGAAGGTGCGGCGGCCGTAGCGCCGCCGGGATCGGACGCACGAGGCCCCGGCGGCTCGCAGCTGCCGGGGCCTCGTGCGTCTCGGCGGGGCAGTCGCAGGGAGGAGGAGCAGGATGGCCTCGAAACTCACCATCAATCGCGCACCGGTGCTCACGCTCTGGGCCGCCGTGGTGGCGGAGCGCCTGGGCCACACCCGCGACGAGGCGCTCACGCTGGGCCGCGCGGTGGCGGGCATGAACGCGCAGTCGAAGGCCGTGCACCTGGGGCTCCGTGAGCCGGCGTCGCCGGCCGAGAAGGCCCGCCGCCGTGCCGCCGCCGGGCCCGAGAGGGTCGAGCTGCTCGGACGCGCCGTGCCCGTGGTGCACACGCCCAAGGGCCCAAGGGCCGCAAAGGACGGCAAGGCCGACTCACCCGAAGCGGTGGAGCGCTACCTGGCGGGCAAGTTCGGCGACGCGCTCGAGGAGGCGCGCCATGCGATGGCGGCGCTGGCCGCGAAGTTCCCACGCGAGAAGCTCGCGGCGCAGGCGTTCACGCTCTACGAGGCGTTCCGGCCGAGCATTCCCGCCGGCACCCGCGGCTGGGGCGCCAAGGGCGTGCTGGACCTGGGTGCGCTCGCGAAGCTCGCACCCCGACCGCGAAGGCGCAGCTGAGGCGCGAGCGGGCGGTCGGCACAGCGGCTCAGGGCAGCGGACTCGCGTCCGCCGCGCGCAGCGTGTTCAGCACCCACGCATAGTCGAACGCCACGTCGTGCAGCGCGTCGTAGCGCCCCGACGCGCCACCGTGGCCCGCGCCCATGTTGCACTTGAACAGTACCGGCTTGCCGCCGGTGTCGAGCGTGCGCAGCTTCGCCACGTATTTGGCCGGTTCCCAGAAGCCCACCTGGCTGTCGTTGAGGCTCGTCTTCACCAGCATCTCGGGGTAGGCGCGCGTCGCCAGGTTCTCGTACGGCGAGTAGCGCCGCATGAGCTGATAGTCGGCCGCCTGCTTGGGATTGCCCCACTCCTCGAACTCGCTCACCGTGAGCGGGAGCGACTCGTCGAGCATCGTGTTGATGACGTCCACGAACGGCACCTGCGCGAGCACGCCCGTGAACAGGTCGGGCCGCAGGTTCGTCACGGCGCCCACGAGCAGGCCACCGGCGCTGCCGCCCTGGATCACGAGCCGGTCGGGGGCGCACACCTTCTCGCGCTTCAAGTATTCGGCGCAGGCGATGAAATCCGTGAACGTGTTCATCTTCTGATTCATGCGGCCGGCGTCGTGCCATTTCTTTCCCATGTCGCCGCCGCCGCGGATGTGGGCGAGCGCGTACACCACGCCGCGATCCACGAGGCTGTAGCGAGCCGAGCTGAACATCACGTTCGACGGGAAGCCGTACGAGCCGTAGGCGTAGAGCAGGCAGGGAGCGCTGCCGTCGCGGCGGAAGCCCTTGCGATAGAGCAGCGTGAGCGGGACCTGCGTGCCGTCGCTAACCGTGACCTGGACGCGCTCCATGGCGTAGTTCGTGCCGTCCCAGCCGCCGAGCACAGCGGTGCGCTTGAGCAGGGTGGACTCGAGCGTGGCGAGGTCCAGGTCGTAGACGCTCTGCGGGGTGAGGAACGACTGATAGCTGTAACGGAACGAGGTCGGGGTGTACTCCTCGTTCGCCGACGGCCCCACGGTGTAGGCCGCTTCGGCGAACGGCACGCGGCGCGAGCGGCCCTGTTCGGGCTCGAGCACGGTGAAATGCGGCAACGCGGCCTCGCGCTCGCTCAGCACGACGTGGTGCGCGAAGCACTGGACATTCGTGAGCATGACCTCGTCGCGGTGTGGCACCATCTCGGACCAGTGTGCCGGGTCGGGCGTGGCCACGGGAGCGGTGACCAGGCGGAAATTGCGACCCCGGTCGTTCACGCGGATCCAGAACTCGCCCCGGCGATGATCCAGGTAGTACTCGCGATCCTGGACACGCGGCGCGATCGTGACCCAGGCGCCCGTGGGCTGGTCGGCGCGCAACACGCGTACCTCGGACGTGGTGTGGCTCGCGATCGTGTACACCAGCCATTCTCCGCTGCGAGTGAGGTTCACGCCCACGTCGAATCGTTCGTCGCGTTCCTCGTCGAGCGCGACAGCGTTCCGCTGGGCGAGTTCGTGGCGGTAGAGCCGGTGGCTGCGCTTCGAGACCGGGTCCTCCTGGGTGTAGAACAGCGCCCGGCTGTCCGCCGTCCACGCCACGCTCGTCACGCGCTCGCCGGTGAGCGACAGCGTGTCGCCGGTCGAGAGATCCTTCACGTGCAGCCGGTACTGGCGATAGCCGTTGTCGTCCGTGGTGTAGGCGAGCAACTTCTCGTCGGGGCTCACATCGTATTCACCCACCGCCATGAACGTGTGCCCCTCGGCCAGTTGGTTGAGGTCGAGCAGCACCTCCTCGGGGGCCTCTGCGCTGCCGCGCTTGCGGCAGTAGATGGGGTACTGCTTGCCCTCTTCGGTGCGCGAGTAGTAGAGCCAACCTCCCTTCCGGTAGGGCACGGTGAGGTCGGTCTGCTGGATGCGTGCGAGCATCTCCGTGTACAGCCGGTCGCGGAGCGGCTGCTGATCATGCGTGATGGTGTCGGCGTAGGCGTTCTCGGCGTGGAGGTGCGCGATCACGCGCGGATCCCGCCTGTCCTTCAGCCAGGCATAGTCGTCGGTGTGCTTCTCGCCGTGCAGCGTGAACTGGTGCGGACGCTTCTCGGCCAGCGGTGGACGCGGCGTGGAAGGAGCGGCGGACACGGATCCGGACATGAGCAGGATTCCCCCGACGAGTATGTTGAGGAGCGCGACAGCCGCGCGACGCGCCGGCAGGTGATGGACAGGCATGGATGACCTCCGGACAGGTGCCCGAAAATACGACAATCCGTGATCGTGCGCATCGCGCCACCGATCGCGGTCAGCCGCGTCGCCGCACCGTCACCGCGTCGCCTTCGCCCAGCCCCAGGCGTTCGGTCGCGGCGCCGCCCACCTGTGCGATCTCCAACCGGCCGCTCGAGCCGAGGATGGCGACCAGTGTGCCCACGGGCGCGTCCCCGTACGAGCGCGCCAGCCCGCCGATGCGCCGGTCGAGCAGCGCCACCTCGAGTTCGGCGTCGAGCACGGTGGCACCGAACGCCGCGTGGATCGCGGAGTCCGTGAGGTTGGTGAGCGCATTGCCGAAGCGATCCAGGAACACGATCTGCCCCACCAGCGCTTCGCCACGGCGCACGGGCGCGTGCGTCGGAAATCGCACCGAGTCGGTCACCCGCGGTCCGAATCCCGCGATGCGCTCGCCGGAGGCGAGCGAGGCTGCCACGGGCGCGAACACGTCGCGACCGTGGAATGTGCGGCTCACGGGAGAGCGGAACCAGCGCGACTCGGTGAGCGCGTGCGCTTGCGCGTCGGGCGAGCCGAGCGCCCATTCGAGGAGCCCGTTGTCGGGGCCCACGAAGAACTGGCCGCGCGCCGCCACGGCGAGGGCGCGGCGGTCGGTGCCCACGCCCGGGTCCACCACCGCGAGGTGCACCGTGCCGGGCGGAAAGTCGGGAGCCGCGGCCTCCAGCATGAATGCGGCGCGCGTCACATGGCCCGGCGGCACGGAGTGCGCCAGGTCCACCACGTGCGCATCGGGGGCGCGCGCGTGAAGCACGCCGTGCACCACGCCCACGAACCAGTCGGCGTGGCCGAAGTCGGAGAGGAACGTGATGATGGGCCGCGACATGACGGGAGCAAGCGTAGCACCGCGCGCAGCTCCCGGAGTGGGGCACGATGGGCCTCGAGCTGGATGAGCTGGACCTGGCCCCGCCGGGCAAGCCCCCGGTGGGCCAGGCGGTGCCGATGCAGTACGGGCCGACGGCGGATGAGGGCGACGCGATGGGCTGAGCTACGGGCGGGCCGCCAACATCCCTGCCAGCCGCTGCCACGCGCCGTCGACGGTGAGGCGCGCCAGGCAGCGCAGATCGCTGCACGTGTCGCGGTTGCACGGCGAACACTCGACGCGCGACCAGTAGGCGCGATGCCCGTCGGCCTCCGGGTAGGGGAAGAACATGGCGGGGCGGTTGCGGCTCATCAGGCCGAGCGTCGGCGTGCCGACCGCGACCGCGCTGTGCATCGGCCCGGTGTCGCCGCACACGAACGCGCGGCAGCGCGACTGGAGCGCCACAAATCTCGCGAGCGGCCACGCCTCGATCAGGCGCGCGCGCTCGGCCGGCAGCGTGGCCAGCACGGCGCGCGCCACGTCTCCCTCGCCCGGGCCGGCGCTCACCAGCGCCACCGAACTCGGGAGTGTCTCGAGCACGCGAGCGGCCAGCGCGGCGAATCGCCCGGGAGCCCAGCGTCGCGTGGGCCAGCGCGCCCCCGGATGGAAGCCCACGAGCAGCGCGTCGTCGGCCACGCCGAGCGCACGGAGTGCCACGCGCGCCTCGTTGCGAGAGACCTCGCCCACCGCCAGCCGCGGTGAGACCGCGCCCGCCGGCACGGGCCAGCCGAGTGCCGCCACGGAGGCGGCGTGGAATGCGGTGGACGACAACACGCGCGGCCGCGCGTGGTGCGTGTAGAGGCCCGAGCGCCAGCCCTTGTGGGGGTAGCCCACGCGCACGCGCGCGCCCGAGGCGCGAGTCCACACGGCGCTGCGTGGATTGCAGAAGAAGTCGAACGCCACGTCGGGCGCGAACGCGCGCAGTCGCCGCACGAGTGCCAGCGTCTCGGCGAGCGAAGGCCGCGCCGGCACCGCGATCACCTCGGCAAATCGGGAGTCGCCCGCCAACAGCGGCGCCAGCGCCGCCTCGGTGACGTATGCGGCGCGCGCGCCGGGGCACGCGGCGAGCGCGGCATCCACGGCGGGCAGCGTCAGGCAGACATCGCCGAGGAAGCGCGGACGGACGAAGAGTATTCGCCGGATGTCCGAAGTCGGCACTGGCTTCACAGGCGGGCCTCGCTCAAGATGGTGCGACCGTAACGAAACCCACCCCGAGCCGCCAACCGGGAGGACCTCCGTGAAGCGATCCCGCGAACCCGCACTCGAGACGCGCGCCGTGCACGGCCCGCATCTGGGCGCCACGGGTGCGATGAGCACGCCCATCGTCCACAGCGCCACGTTCTCCTTCGAGTCGCTCGACGACATGGTGGCGGCGCAGGGCGAGAAGAGCGCGGGCTCGTTCTACCAGCGCAATGGACACCCCACGATCCACGCCGTCGAGGACCGACTCGCCGCGCTCGAGGGCGCGGAGGCGGCGCTGCTGTTCCCGTCCGGCATGGGGGCGATCAGTAGCGCGTTCCTCGCCCTGCTGAAGCGCGGTGACCACGTGGTGTGCGTGGACCCCTGCTATGGCGGCACGCAGGCGCTGCTCCAGTGGGGCAAAGAGCGGTTCGGCTGGGATCACACGTTCGTGGACTCGCGCCGGCCCGACACGTGGGCCGCGGCGTTCCGGCCCAACACACGGCTCCTGCACCTCGAGTCGCCCATCAACCCCACGCTCGTGTGCTTCGACATCGTCGCGGCCGCGCGCCTGGGACACGAGAAGAACTGTGTCGTGAGCCTCGACAACACCATCGCCTCGCCGATCGGGCAGCAACCGCTGGCGTTGGGCTGCGACCTGTCGCTCTATTCCGCGACCAAGTCGTTGGGCGGCCACAGTGACCTGCTGGCCGGCGTGGTCACGGGTTCGCGCGCCGCGCTCGCGCCGGTGTACGAGGCACGCGCGACGTTCGGGCCCATCGCCGAGCCCACGATGGCATGGATGCTGGAGCGAAGTCTCAAGACACTGGCTCTGCGCGTGCGCGCGGCCAACGCCAACGCGCTCGAGCTGGCGCGCCGGCTCTCGGCCCATCCGGACGTGGCGCAGGTGTTCTACGCCGGACTCCCGGACCATCCGAGTCATGCCATCGCCACCCAGCAGATGAAGGAAGGCTACGGCCCGCTGCTCGGCTTCGAGGTCAAGGGCGGGGCCGATGCCGCGCTGCGCGTGGTGAACGGGCTCGGGCTCATCCGCCACGGCGCGAGCCTGGGCGGAGTCGAGTCCCTCGCGTCGCTGGCGGCATTCACGTCGCACAAGATGATCGGCCCCGAGGGGCGCAAGCGGGCCGGTATCCCCGAGGGACTGGTGCGCGTCTCGGCCGGCATCGAGAGCGTGGACGACCTGTGGGCCGACCTGCAGCAGGCGTTGGCCAGGGCGGTCGCCGTCGGGGCCTGAGTGCGGACCTCCCGGCCTGCGCCCGACTTCTCCAATGTTGACCCGGAGCGGACGTTTCCGGGCCGGCCGGCACTCCGCGCCGATTCCCGGCCGTGGTATGCTCGTTCGCGCTTTGTGCGAAAGCCCACCACCCGCCGGAGGTTGCCCGTGAAGCGTGTTCTCCCAGTGCTCCATGCGCTCGTGGTGCTCGTCGCGCTGTGCGCGAGCCCCGTCGCGCATGCCGCCGATTCCAAGCCCGGACCCACGCTTCGCGCGGGTACCCCGGCCGCCAAGCCGATGGCGGTGCCCGCCGTCACCGACTCGCTCGGCCTGCTCGAGCGAGCCGTGGCGCGCGACTCGAGCAAGTTCGACAACCTCTACCGGCTCGGCATCATGTACCTGGACCGCGAGAAGAACGCCGAGGCGGCGCGCGTGTTCGCCAAGGCCAACAGAGTGCGGCCGAATAACGTGAAGGTGCTGGTCAACCTGGGCGTGGCGCTCGACAACCTGAGCCGTGCCGAGGAAGCGCAGGGCTTCTACCGTCAGGCCATCGCCGTGGCGCCCTCGGACTCGCTCGCGAGCTGCCGCCTGGCCACGTCGCTCTACGCTCAGGGGAAGCACGGCGAGTCCATGAACCTGTTGCGGGACCTGATCGCCCGGCAGCCGCGCTCGCACTGCGCCTACTTCACCATGGGCGTGGCGTTCGCCGACGCCGGGCTCTACCGCGACGCCATCCGTATGTGGAAGAAGGTGGTGGAGCTGGCGCCCACCTCAGCCGAGGCGCAGAGCGCCAAGGAGAGCATCGACGTGCTGGAGCGGTTCCTCGCCGGACAGTAGCGAGTCAGCCGCCTCTCGCGCGCTGCGAGAACATGCCCGACACGATCTACCTCGATCACAACGCGTCCACTCCGGTCCGCCCCGAAGTCGCCGAGGCCATGTACCAGGCCCTGCGCGACCTCGGGGCGAACCCTTCGAGTACCCATCGCGACGGCCAGCGCGTGCGGGCCGCGATCGAACACGCGCGTGCTCAGGCGGCAGCCCTGGTGGGCGCGCGCGAGCGTGAGCTGGTGTTCGTCTCGGGCGGCACAGAGGGCGACCACCTCGCCGTGGTGGGCAGCGCCTGGGCGCAGCGCGAGCGCGGCAAGCACGTGGCCTACGCCGCGATCGAACACCACGCGGTGCACGGCGCGGCCGAGGTGCTGGGACGATTTGGCTGGCAGCACTCCACGCTGCCGTGCGACGCGAATGGCATGACGCCGCCCGAGTCGGTGAGCGACCTGCCAGCGGGCATCACCGTGCTGTCGCTGATGCTGGCGAACAACGAGACGGGCGTTATGCAGCCGGTGGCGGCACTCGCAGCGCGCGCGCGCGCTCGAGGCATGCGTGTGCACTGCGATGCGGTGCAGGGGACGGGCAAGGTGCCGGTGGACGTGGCGGCCCTCGGCGTGGACTACCTGGTGTTCTCGGCGCATAAGTTCGGCGGCCCCAAGGGCGTGGGCGCCCTGGTGGTGCGCGACAACGCGCCGCTCGAGTCGCTGTTCCGCGGCAGCGCCCAGGAGCACGGGCACCGCGGCGGCACCGAGAATGTGCCCGGCATCGTCGGGCTGGGCGTGGCCGCCGAGTTGGCCGCGCGCGAGCTGGCAGGCGAAAGCGCGCGGATCCTTGCGCTTCGAAAGGGCTTCGAGGGTGAGCTCAAGCGCGTGCTCCCGGACGCCGTGGTGCACGGGGCGAACGCACCACGCCTGCCCAACACCAGCAACGTGTCGTTCCCCGGAGCGCGCGCCGACCACATGTTGCTGGCCCTCGACGCGCGCGGGCTCGCGGCCTCGGCGGGTGCGGCGTGCGCGAGCGGCGGCGTGGAGCCCTCGCCGGTCTTGACTGCCATGGGCGTGCCGCGCGAGCTGGCGGTGTGCGCGCTGCGCTTCTCGCTCGGGCGCACCTCGAGCGCGGACGATGTGGGACGCGCGGTCACGATCATCGCCGAGTCCGTGCGCGTGGCGCGCAGCGCCTCGGGAGTGGTGTCGTGAGCGCGCTCCGCGTTCTGGCCGCCATGAGCGGCGGCGTGGACTCGGCGGTCGCGGCAGCACTGCTCGCCGAGCAGGGGCATGCGGTCACCGGCGTGACGTTAAAGCTCGCCTGCTACGGCAAGACGCCGCTCTCGCCCCGCGCGTGCTGCACCCTGGACGCCATGGACGACGCGCGCCGCGTGGCGCTGGCGATGGCGTTCCCCTACCACGTGGTGGACGCCGAGCAGGTGTTCCGCGAGCGTGTGATGAAGCCTTGGGTGGAGGGCTACGCCACCGGGCGCACGCTCTACCCGTGCGCGGCTTGCAACCAGCATTTGAAGTTCGGCGACCTGGTGGCGCGCATGGAACTGGCCGCCGCCGACAAGCTCGCCACCGGCCACTACGCGCGCGTGGTATCTGAGCCGGACGGCTCGTGGGGCCTCCACCGTGCGTGCGACGCCGCCAAGGACCAGACCTACGCGCTCGCCACCATCCCTTACGCCGTGCTGTCGCGCGTGCTGTTCCCGCTGGGCGAACTGCAGAAGTCCGACGTTCGCGCGCACGCGAGGCGACTGGGCCTCTCGGTGTGGGACAAGCCCGAGAGCCAGGACCTGTGCTTCGTTCCCGACGGCGACTACGCTGGCTACATCACCGGCACGCTCGGCGAGACGCGTGGCAGCGAGCCCGGCGCGTTCCTCGACGAGGCCGGCCTGCGCGTCGGCACGCACCGCGGCATCCTGCATTACACGATCGGCCAGCGGAAGGGGCTGGGTGTGGCGATGCACGAGCGCTGGTACGTGGTGGCGATCGATGCCACGGCCAACACCGTCACGCTGGGCCCGCGGCGGGCACTCGAGCGCGACGGGCTCGTGACCGAGCGCGTGAACTGGCTGATGGCGGTGCCGCCCGAGCCGGGCACTCGCGCGCACGTGCGCATCCGCTATAACCACCCCGGCGGGGCGGCCACGCTGTGGCCGCGTGCCGATGGCACGCTCGAGGTGCGCTTCGACGAGCCGCAGTTGGCGGTCACGCCGGGGCAGTTGGCCGTGTTCTACTTGGGCGAGCGCTGCATCGGCGGAGCGGAGATAAGTCGCGGTGTGCGGGCCGCCGGCCCGCAGTCGAGCGAGCCCGTCGAGCGTGCCGGGGAGACACGCGCTGGGGGCTCACCGGCAGCGACGCGTCCATGAACGGGCCGGAGACGCGCACACTTGACCAGTGCCTGGCGTGCGGCTCGCGGCGTCTCGGCCGCGCCGCCATGCGCTACGAGTGGCAGGGCGGGCGCTTCCCCGCGGCGCGCTGCCGGGACTGCGGCATGCTGTTCCTGCGCGTGCAGCCCGCGGGGGAGACACTCGCGCGCATGTACTCGGCGGAGTACTTCGAACAGGACTTCCGCTGCGGCCGGAGCGACGCACGCTCCGCCGACGAGTCCGCGTTCCGCGCCGAGAACGATGGGCTCCTCGACCGATTCGAGGCGTGGCGCGGCGGAGCGCGCTTGTTGGAGGTGGGCTGCGCGCACGGGCTCCTGCTAAAGCGCGCGCTCGAGCGCGCCTGGCAGACGACCGGCGTCGAGTTGTCGCCCGACGCGGTGGCGCACGCGCGTTCGCTCGGGCTCGACGTGCGGCAGGGTACGCTCGTCGAGGCCGGCTTCGCGGAGGCGTCGTTCGACGTGGTCTACATGGGCGACGTGCTCGAGCATGTGCCCGACTGTCGCGAGACGCTCACCGAGGTGGCACGCGTGCTCGCCCCCGGCGGACACGCGGTGATCCGCGGTCCGATCACCACCCACTCATTGGCCCGCCGAATGGGGCTGTTCCTCTATGGCCTGTTCGGACGAGAGATCGTGCTGCGCGAACCGCCCTATCACCTGTGGGAGTTCCGGCCGGGC
>JANNKI010000198.1:0-10834 GCA_031396225.1 bacterium
GGCTCGGCAGGTGGCCGTGCCTGCGGGCCCAGTGGAGCGGGATCACGATGGCGATCGCGAGCACCAGGAACGTCCAGTGGCTGCGGATGATCCATGGCAGCGCCGCGGCGGCGATGCCGAACGCCACGTGCAGCGTCTTGCGCGTCCACTCGACCGGAGGATGGGCGCGCCGGTACCAGAGCTCGGTGCCCAGCACGACCAGGCCGAACCCGCACGCCATCAGCACCGCGCGCGCGGCCTCGCCCGCCAGCGTCCCGGCCGCGGGGAACGCGATCACGCCCGCACCTCGTCCACGTGCAGCCGGCTGTAGAACCACGCCCGGTCGCGCGCGTGCAAAGCGGCGGCCAGCGCATCCAGGGGCTCGACGCGACCCGCGAAAGCCATCGGGATGCCGCGGGGCACGAGCATGTTCCAATACACCAGGCGGGCTCCCGGAATGGCCGATTCGAGGAGTCGCTCGTACGTGCGTGCGTGCTCGCCATCGTCCATGTACTCGAAAAGGTCGGACAGGTTGAATCCCCCGAACGTCCCCGTGGCCGCGCTCGTGATGCCGCCCCGCACCAGCCGCACCCGGTCGAGCCCCGATCGAATGGCGGCGTGGTGTTCCGCGCGAAGGTAGCGCGGCAGCGCCTCGGGCGCGAAGTTCCCGGTGACGATGTAGGCGAGGTAGGGATTCGAGGTCGTGGGGATCTCGATGAGCGCGTGTCGCGACCGCTCGAGGATCCTGGCACCGACCGCGCCCTCGACGTGGGAAAAGAACGCGGGATCTCGCCCCAGCCGGCCCATCACGAAGCGACTGAAGAACACACGAAACATCGTCCGCCATCGCCAGGTGTCCCAGCGCTCGCGATAGAACGACCGTTGCGCCTCGATCGAGCGTGGTTCGCGGAGCGCCATGACGGTGGCGCGGGAGTGGACCCACGGCAGAACCCGGCGCCGAAACAGCTGGAGGTAACGCTCGAATCGCCCGGCATGGAGGATGCCGGCCGCGATGTCCTTGGGATGGGCGTCCCAGTACGCGCGGGCATCGGCACCGAGATCGCCGCGCAGGCTCCGGTACACGCTCGAGCGATCCGTGCTCGACGATACGCCCAGGAACGAGCTGACGCCCGCGGGCTCCAACCGGCGGAACGCCGCCATCCGGAGCTCGAGGCAGGCGAGCTGCGCGCCGCTCAGGTCCACCGCGACGACCTCGGCCGGTTGGAGCGTGAGCAGGGCGAGCACGTTGTCGCCCGCGGATGCGATCGACAGGAGGCGCGCGCCGCGCGCCAACGGCGCCAGCGCTTCGCACAGGATGTCGGCGTCCTCCCACACGCTCGCGTAGCGGACCAGGTCCCACGCGGCGAGCTCGCGCACCGTGGCGCCGGTGGCGCGTTCTCTCATGCCGTGGCTCCCAGGCGCCGCACGCTCCCGGTCGCGCCGTCCATCTCGACTTCCTCACCGTCCGCGAGCGTGTCCAGTAGCCCCGCGATACCCACGACGCACGGGATCCCCATCTCGCGCGCGACGATGGCCGAGTGGCTGAGCAGGCTGCCACGCTGCACCAGCAGTCCCACGACCGCGGGGAACAGCACCGTCCATCCCGGGTCGGTTCGTTCGGCGACCAGGATGTGCCCCGCGAGATCGCGCGCTTCACGTGGATCACGCACCACGCGCACGGGCGCGCGCACGACGCCCGGGCAGCAGCCGGTGCCACGCAGGTCGGCCGCGCGCGCGAGCGGACGCGCGGCGGCCGTCTGGCCCCACTCGTGGTCCGTCGGCTGCCCGATGCTCTCGAAGCGGTCCGGAGGGGCCGCCTCGCGAGCGTAGCCGTCGAACTCGGCGCGCCGGCCGGCCACCAGGACACGGAGATCGGTGTCCGCGTGCTCCGTGCCGTTGGCGGCCAACAACTCCTCGCGCGTCAGCAGGAACACGTCGCGCGTCGCGACGATGCGTCCCGTGCGCGCCAACTCCGCTCCGAGCGCCAGGAAGATGCGTCGAACCACGCCGAAAACGCGCGTGCGCTCGAAGCGCAGGTTCTCCCGGTCGCGCACGCGTCGCCGCGTGCGCGACAGCACGAATCGGAAGACCCAGCGGCGCGGCCCGCGGAGCTTCGTGTCCACGATCCGCTCGGCCGTCTCACGCACGGCACGCTCGCGCTGCCAGGCGGCGTCCGGGTCCAGTTGGCCGCCTGCCACGTACGCGCGCAGCGTGTGAACCACGAAAGACGGGTCCTCGCGCAGCGTGATGGTCTCGAGCTTCAGCTCCTCCATGCAGCGGTCGCCGAAGCGTTCGATGTACGCCTCGAACTCCGTGCGCAGCCCGGCTCCGCCCGGGATCTCGTCGAGCCGCGCGGTGAACGGCCGTGCGTCGTGCTCGTCCAGCAGCACCGCGCGGAGTGCCGGCTCGGCCGCGATGCGTCGCGCCATGGCCATGAGTCGCCGCGAAGGTTCGGTGGACACGATGCCGCCTTCGCCGCACAACAGGTCGTTGACGAGGGTGGGAGGAGAATCGGAAAGCCAGCGCTCGGTGAGGCGCCCCAACACGCCGAAAAAGATCATGGCGAAGAAGTCGTTCACGAGCGGCGTGCGCCAATGCCGGAGCAGCTCGTCCTCGAGGCGATGGTAGAGCTCGAGGGCGCGGGTCGCGGGCCAGTGCTCAACGTCCGCGTTGGCGAGCGGCTGCAGTGCGCGTTCGATCCGAGACTGGAACGCCGGCACCGCGTGACGCAGCCGCCGTGCTTCGCGCACCAGCCGGACGAGCATGCGAACCAGATTCCACAAATCGCGCAGGCGGCTGCCCGTGCCGGGCGGCGCGGGAGCGTCCAGGAGCGCTTCGCGCACGCCCATCATCTTCTCCATGAACGCTCGGTTCCAGGTGAAGCCCGGAAGCAGCGCCAGCGTCCGGTACCAGTTGAGGAGATCGTAATAGACCCTGCCGCGCACGAGTCCGAGCATGTTCGCGAAGACCCGCTGATGCGACGCGATCAGGGACTCCGGCGTTCCCATGAGCCGGCAGAACTGGCGATAGACGTCTTCGTAGACGGCACGTGCGAACGTGAACGTGAGCGGCGTGGTGATGCCGCCGTAGCTCTCGATGATGTTGCTGTTGTCCCACACGTGCCGCTCGCGGTCGTTCGTCGCCGCGAGCGGGACCGGCGGCGCTTCGTTCATCCCAAGGGTCGTGATCGGCCGTGACTGCAGCACGAACAACTCGCGCGCAGGCCCTGCGAGCGCCCACTCGATGTCCTGTGGCAGGCCGGCGGCGTCCGCGATGCCGCGCGCGACGCGGGCGATGGCGAGCGCCTCAGGGGCGCTCAGCGCCGGCGCGTCACGCAGCGCTTCCGCCACCTCGTCGACACGGGTGCCACCGGAGGCCTCGAGTCTCACGGCGCGAGGCTTGTGCGCGGGCGTCACCTCCGGGGCGTTGGCGACGCCGGACGCGAAGCGAACGCGATAGGTGTCCGCGTCCATCTCGCCGCTCACCAATCCTTCGCCCAGTCCCAGCACCGCGCTCACGACGACCACTGCACGCTCGCCACTCACCGGATCGGAGCTGAACGCCACGCCCGCCGCCGTCGCGTCGACCATCTCCTGGATGACCACCGCCATCGCGATTCCTCCGGCGTCCCCGCCGCCGCGATAGGCCAGCGTGTGCGCTCCGGCCGCCGACGCCCACACGCGTCGCACCGCCTGCCACAGTGGGTCGGGACCGCGCGCGTCCACGCGCACGCCGAGCACGGTCTCGAACTGCCCCGCAAACGAGCGCTGGGCTCCGTCCTCTACGCTCGCGGACGAGCGCACGGCCAGAAGGGTCTGGGGCGGTAACACCGCGAGGGCGGCGACGAGGGCGTCGTGCACCCGCGCGGGGCACTCGAGTGCACGGACGCGGTCGGCCCACGCCTCCGGCGTGGTGGGCCCGGGCACGCTGGCTTCGAACGCCGCGGCGCGAAGCACCACGAAGCGTGGCACGCGGAACGCGAGCGGGCCCGCGAGCGATGCGAGCCGTGCCAGGTGATGGCCCTTGCCTCCCACGTCACCGACCGCCGGAAGCGGACCACCTCGCGGCACGAACAGCCAGTCCACGAGCACGCCGCCCGGCGCTCCATCCATGCTCACTCGTGACTCCTCAGGGCCGGGAGCAGCAGTGGCAGCACGCCCAGGAGGACGTAGGTCACGGCCGGCCACAGTTGGCTCACGCCCTCTAGGGCAGGCGCCGCCTTGCGACGCGGCCGCAGCAGGAACAGCGTCGCGGGAGCGGCCGCGACCAGCGCCAACGCCGCGAACAGCCAGGCGCCAGTCGCGGGCCAGCCCCCGTGGCGCGACGCGGCGACGGAGAGCCACGCCGAGGTCGCGAGCGCGAACACCCACACGCGTGGCGCCACCTCGGCGCCCCAGGCGTGCGTGTAGGTGTCGACGCCCGGGCGCTCGTCCGCGGGGATCCGGATCTTCCGGCCGATCTCGATGAGGACGCCGTTCGCGAACGTGACGCCGAGGAACCACAGCACGCCTGCCGGCGGGTGGATGCCTCCCGAGAGCCAGTCGAGCCCCGTCGTGTAGACATCGATCAGCGGCATGATCGCCATGTGCGTGAGCAGATAGGCCGACGGGTGTGCGCGCAGCCAGCGACGCACGCCGAACTCGAGCGTCATGAGCGTGGCCCAGGCCGCCACCGCCGCGAGGGGCAGCAGGAGGCGCGGCATCACGACGGCGTTCAGCACCAGCGCCAGTGCGCCGAGGGATCCCCCCGTCCAGCGCAGCTCCCGTAGCGAGACGAGCCCGCGCGGAACCGGTAGCTCGGGACGGTACTTGCGGTCATCCTCCGCGTCTTTGTGCTCGTCCAGTACGCGAAGCAGGAAGAAGCAGGCGAGCGACGTGAACGTTCCCACCACGAGCACGGGCCACGAGACCAGGCCCGGAGCTCCCCGCGCGAGACGCGAGAACATCGCCGACGCGAACGTGAACAGCGCGATCAGCGGCACGAAGCCCGCGAGCGGGAAACGCTCCGCCTGATAGCGCGCGAGCCTGGAGAGGAACGACCCGTCCATTCGCACGGAGTCGAGCGGCGCCGGATCGCGGCCCGTGTCAGGCACTACTGGCCCTGCGGTCGCCCGAGCCGACGATGCGCTTCCGCGAAATCGCCCGCGCACAGGGCGCCGACGATGGAGATCTCGCCCGCAAGGCAGACGGCGGCGCAGATTTCTGCGAACTTCGCCGATTGCTCCTTGCCTTCGAGACTCCCCTCGCAGCGCATGATGCGCAGGCACTCACGCGCCGTGGGCATGCGCGTGCCGCCGCCCACCGTGCCGACCATGAGGTTCGGCAGCGTGAGCGAGCAGTGAAGATCGCCCTCGTTCGTGAGCTCGAGCCGCGTGATGCCGAGGCTCGACTCGGTCACGGAGGCGATGTCCTGCCCGCACGCGGCGAACAAAGCCGCGATGCCGTTCGCCACGTGGCCGCTCACGCCGATCGAGCCGGTCGCCGCGCCGCCCACGAAGCTCATCGTCCAGTACTGCGCCATCACCTCGGGTGTGGTGTGCAGGCCCCTCATCACCAGCTTCCTCGGAACCGTCGCTTCGGCGATGACGTGGCGCCCGCGCGTGCTGAGAAATGACAGCACGGTGGCCTTCTTGTCCCCGGACATGTTCGCTTCCAGGAACCAGCGGCTCGGCTTGACCGGCGTCTGCTCGAGGATCGCCTCGCAGACCGCCTCGGTGCACAACGTCACCATGTTCTGGCCCGCGGCGTCGCCGGTGTAGTACGAGAAGATGAGGTAGACGTGATTGCCATCGAGATGCGCGTGCACGTCGAGCAGTCGGCCGTGCGACGTGCGCGTGGCCGCGATGTCGCGGAACTTCTCGAAGTTCGACGTCGCCCAGGCCGCGAACACGGCCGCGTCGGCGAGCGTGGGCAGCACGAAGCCGGGGGCGCGTTGAACCTGTTCGGCGGTGACCAGCGCCGACACGCCGCCGGCGCGCGAGACCAGCCGCGCGCCACGATGATAGCTGGCGATCAGGGTGCCTTCGGTGGTGGCGAGCGGCACGTAGTAGTCGCCATGCGCGTGCACACCGTTCACGCGGATCGGACCGATGAGACCGGTGGGGATCTGCGTCATGCCGATGAACTGCTCGATGCTTCCGCGCAGGGTCTCGGGATCAACGGGGTCGGCACGGCCGGCCAGGTGCGGCACTTCCACGCCCATGTTCTCGATGAACGCGAGCCGCTGGGCCCGCCCCTCGGCGGACCAGTCCATGGGACGCGGCACGTCGGGGGGCATCGCACGTTCTTCGGGGGAGGTCGGCGCCAGCCGCTTGCCGAGGACGTCGAGCGAACCCCATTGACTCAGACGGCGGATCACTTCCAGGGCCTGATGGCGCGTCAGCGGCATGACGTCCTCCCGAGGCCCGCGCTGCCTGGTTCGGTCGAGCGGGAGACCCGCGGGCGACACTTCCCATCATAGCAGCGGGGCTCCGCGACCATCGACTCCCCGCGGCGGCGAGTACGCGGCAGGGCACTCCGGGGCGCACGAGCGGTTGTAGCATCGACTTCTCGCGAGAAAGACCGTCCCACGGCGCCTTCGTTGGGGGGCCCATTTCCCGGGCCGATGGAAGTCGTACACGTCCGGTCTGCGCCGTCGCGAGGATCGTCTGCAGAAGGAGGTCTTCTATGAATTCGAACCAGCGGAGTGTCGGGATCCACGGGATCCAACTCGCCCTCGTCGTCCTCGCCTCCCTCCTGCCCGTGAACGTCGGCGCGCAGACGTACCTCGGGCAGTGGGGCTCGTTCGGAAATGGCGACGGCCAGTTCAACTATCCTTTCGGCGTGGCTACAGACGCCGCCGGCAACGTCTACGTCGCGGACACCGGAAACCACCGCATCCAGAAGTTCACCGACGCGGGCACCTTTCTTGGCCAATGGGGGCTGCCGTCCGGCCTCGGCGACGGCCAGCTCAACTCTCCGTTCGGCGTGGCCACGGATGCCGCGGGCTTCGTCTACGTCTCCGACGCCGGAAACAACCGCATCCAGAAGTTCACCAACACGGGTGTCTACGTCACCCAGTGGGGCCTGCCACCCGACAGCAGCGCCGCGTGGTTCAACGGCCCGCTCGGCGTGGCCACGGACGCCGTCGGCCATGTCTACGTTACGGATCAGAACTTCCGCGTCCAGAAGTTCACGAACACGGGCGTCCGCCTCGGAGAGTGGGGCTCGCAAGGAAGCGGCGACGGGCAGTTCAGCTACTTTCCGTTCGGCCTGACCACCGACGGCGCCGGCAACGTCTACGTCTCCGACTTCGGCAGCAACCGCATCCAGAAGTTCACCGGCTCCGGCGCATACCTCTCGCAGTGGGGCTCGTTCGGCAGCGGCAACGGGCAGTTCCTCAGCCCCTACGGACTGGCGTCGGATGGCGTCGGCAACATCTATGTCGTGGATTTCGACAACAACCGCATCCAGATGTTCACCGGCTCGGGCGCCTACTTCGCCCAGTGGGGCTCGTTCGGCAGCGGCAATGGGCAGTTCAACTCTCCCCGCGCGGTCGCGACGGATGCTGCCGGCAACGTCTACGTCATGGACACGCACAACAACCGCGTCCAGAAGTTCGGGCCGGCGCCCACTTCGGCGAGAGCGACCAGTTGGGGGCGGCTCAAGCAGCTCTTCCGATGATACCCAGTCGTTTCGCACGCCAGCCCGCGTGCGAGGTCGCATCGACGATCGGAGCGCTCGCGTTCCCGTGCCGGTTCGAGGCGGCGGGAGCGCGGATCGCCGCGCCGGTGCGGGTGGGCAGGGGCGAAGTCCCCGCACGCCCCTAACCTGGCGAGCATGCGAACCCACGTGCTAGTGCCGCTCGTCGCCGCGCTGCTGCTGGCCGTCCCGGCACTCGCCGCCGACGCGCCGTCTCGCGTCGAGCAGCTGCAGGAGGAAGCGCGCGCGCTGGCACCGCTCGTGCGCACGCCGCTCGCCTACGTGCGCGCGCTCGAGTTGCTGGGTCAACACGGCGTGACGAGCGTCAAGGCCAAGCGCGTGGCCGACTTCGGCTGCGGCATGCTCGGCCAGCTTCGGCTCCTGGCGGAACTCGGCGCGCACACGGTGGGTATCGACGTGGATCCGATGCTGCCGGCGCTTTACTCCGAGCCGGGCGACCAGGGTGAGGTGGGCTCGGGCAGCGTGCGTCTGGCGACCGGACAGTGGCCGGCGGAGGACCGCGTCGTCGCCCAGGTGGGCACTTCACTGGACCTGTTCCTGAGCAAGAACACGCTCAAGAATGGCTACATCCACCCGGCCGAGAAGGTGGACGCGCGCATGCTCGTGCACCTCGGCGTGAGCGACAGCGCGTACGTGGCGGCGCTTTCGCGGAGCGTCAAGCCGGGCGGGCACGTGCTCATCTACAACCTCTGCCCGGCCCCGGCGGCGCCGGGCAAGCCGTACATTCCGTGGGCGGATGGCCGCTGCCCGTTCGCGCGCGCGGCGTGGGAGCAGGCTGGTTTTCGCGTGCTGGAGTTCGATCGCGACGACTCCGAGGCCGCGCGCGTCATGGCGCACGCGCTGGGCTGGGACGCGGGTGAGGGCGGCATGGTCCTCGAGCGGGACCTGTTCGCCACCTGGAGCCTGTTCGAGCGTCGCTGACCCTGGCCCCCGGCCAAATCGTTGCGGGGCAGTGGCCGGGGCGGCTGGGCGTTCCCCGGGCCGCCGCCAGCGAGTCGTTGCCGCCCCCTCTCGCCGTCCGGTATCCTGCGCCCACTCCCGAATGTGTCTCGTTCCGCGATCCGCCCTGCCGGAGCGTCGCGGCCGGCCGCGCATTGCTCCACTCTTCCGAGGATCCTCAATGTCCGTCACCCGCCCGCTCACGCTCGTCGACATCGCCGCGCCGCGCTCGACCGCGCTCACCAACATGATGCTCGTGGTCGCGGCATCGCTCGTGACCGCCGGCGCCGCGCAGCTCGAGATCCGGCTGCCGTGGACACCCGTGCCACTGACCGGCCAGAGCTTCGCCGTGCTGCTCACGGGCGCGGTGCTCGGTGCGCGGCGTGCGTTCCTGGCGCAATGCCTCTACCTGCTCGAAGGCGCGGCCGGGCTGCCGTTCTTCGCCGGTGGCGCCGCAGGCATCGCCAGACTGGCCGGGCCGACCGGCGGCTACCTGATCGCGTTCCCATTTGCGGCCGCACTCACCGGCCTGCTCGCCGAGCGGGGTTGGGACCGCCGCCCGCTCACGATGTTCCTCGCCATGCTCTCGGGCAGCGCGGTCATCTTCGCGCTCGGCCTGGCGCACCTGTCGGACTTCGTGCCGCGGGGCGCGTTGCTCGCCAGCGGACTGCTGCCGTTCATCCCCGGCGACCTCCTCAAGTCGCTGCTCGCCGCGGGACTGTTCCCCGGACTTTGGAAGCTGCTCGCACGATTCGAGGGCCGCGCGTGAGCGTTCAGACCATCGCGGTTCTCGGCGCGGGGATCATGGGTCGCGGCATCGCCTACGCGGCGGCGCTCGGCGGCTACACCACCGTGCTCCAGGACACGGATCGCGAGGTGCTCGAGCGAGCCACGAACGAAGTGAGCGCCACGCTCGAGAAGGGCGTTGCCACGGGCAAGGTGGCAGACGACCAGGCGCTCGAGGCGCGCAAGCGCCTGCGCACCGTCACGTCGCTCGACGAGGCCGCGCGCCACGCGGACCTCGTGATCGAGGCGGTGCCGGAGCGCATCGAACTCAAGATCGAGATCTTCGCCCAACTGGATCGCATCGCGCCCGAGCACGCGATCCTTGCTTCGAACACGTCCTCCCTGAGCATCACCGAGATGGCAGCCGCCACCCGGCGCCCGGCCAAGGTGGTGGGGCTCCACTTCTTCAATCCGGTGCACCGCATGAAGCTGCTCGAGATCGTGCGCGCGCTCGAGACCAGCCCGCTCACGCTGCAGACCTGCGAAGAAGTCGGCCGGCGCATGGGCAAGGAATGTGTCACGGTGCGCGAGTCGCCGGGCTTCGTGACCAGCCGCATCAACGCCATGATCGGCAACGAAGCGTTCTACATGCTCCAGGAAGGCGTCGCGAGCGCCGCCGACATCGACAAGGCGCTGAAGCTCGGACTGAATCACCCGATGGGGCCGTTCGAGTTGGTGGACCTGGTGGGGCTCGACACTCGGCTCTCGATCCTGCGCTTCCTGCATCGGACGCTGGGCGAGAAATTCCGGCCGTGCCCGCTGATCGAGCAGTACGTGGCCGCCGGCCGGTTGGGCCGCAAGAGCGGTCGCGGGGTTTACGACTACACGCCGGAGGCGACGACCGTCACGACGTGAACGCAGTGGGCCCTGGTCCGCGATCGACGCGGAGGGGGCCCGACCGGAGCCCACGGGGTCCGGATCAGCACGAGACGGCGCCGGCCTCCGCGGGGCCGGCCGACCGAACGGGGAACCGCGTGGCACGCGCGGCAGGCAAGAAGAAGGTGAGACTAGTGAGCCCCAAGCGTGGCGCGACCCCGTCGCGCGATGGGAAGCCGCGCGCGGGCGCGAAGCCGCGCAAGGCTGCGAAGCCGCGCAAGGCTGCGAAACCGCGCAAGGCTGCGAGGCCACGCAAGGCTGCGAGACCGCGCAAGGCTGCGAAGCCGCGCGCTGTCGCGAAGCCGCGCGCGGCCGCGAGACCACGTCGCGCCGCGTCGCCCGTCGCCCCGGTCCCGCCCGCGTTCTCGGTGCAGCGGTCCGGCGCCAGCGCTCGCGAGGAACTGCTGTTCGAGCTGCAGCGCGCGCGCGCCAGCGTGAAAGCCGCCACCCATGGGCTGTCCGCCGGCACCGCCGAACGTCCGATCGCGCCCGGCAAGTGGAGCATCAAGGAGATCGTCCTGCACCTCTCGGAGCGGGACCGCGTGCGACTCGAG
>JANNKI010000199.1:0-2483 GCA_031396225.1 bacterium
CGATCAACCAGGAGCTGTTCATGGACCTGATCCGCGAGCTGCGCGATCGCGGCGCCGCCGTGCTGCTCTCGGCGCACCACCTCGACCTGGTGGAGCGGCTGTGCGACCGCTTCCTGCTCATCGCGCGCGGCCGCGAACTCCTCGCGGGCACGCTCGCCGAGGTGCGCCGCACGATCGGCGGAGCGAGCGACGTGGCCAGCTTCGAGCTACGTCCGCGGGACGGGCTCGCCGGCTCGGTCGTCGGCGCGCGATTGGCCGCGCGACTGAGCGGTGCCGTGGCCGAGGTGGAGCCACTGCCGGGCGGCGGCGTGCGCGTGGACGTGCTCGTGCCCGAAGGGGCCGACGTGTCGCCGCTGCTCGCCGAGGCCGCGATGCTCGCCTCTGTTCAGCGCGTGACGATGCGCGCGATGCGACTCCACGAGATCTACTTGCGCGCGGTCGCCGGGACGCGCGGCGCCTCCGCGACGGAGGTGACGCATGCCTAGGCTCGAGTGGTTGCCCGTCGCGCGCTGGGAGATCACTCGCATGCTCAAGCGCGCCGACTTCGTCATCTCGACGTTGCTGGTTCCGGTGCTCGCGATTGGCGGAGGGTTCGTGGCGAATTGGGCCAAGTCGCGCGGCGACCGCGAGCGGCATCGCGTGGCGATCGTGCAGCCGGCGGGGGAGTCGGTGCCCCCACCGGCCCGCATCACGTGGGTGACGCCGCCGCCCGGAGCGGACGATGCGACGCTCGAGCGCATGGTCGCGGCGCGCGAGGTGGACGCCGCGCTGCGTGTTCCGGCTGGCTGGCTCGAGGGCGAGAGCCTGCGCGTGGTGGTGCGGCGGGGCACGCCCGGCTGGGTGGCGGACGTGAAGAGCCAGTTCGCGCACCACGCCCGGCTCCGACGGGCGGCCGCGCATGGACTCGACTCGACCTCGCTTGCCTCCTTCGACCGCAAGCTCGCGTGGGCCGACCGAAGCGTGCTCTCCTCGCGCATCTCGCGCAGCGACCGAATGGCGGCGTTCGGCTTGCTCTCGCTCATGATGCTGTCGGTGTTCACGACGGGCATGTACATGGCGGTCGGCATCAGCGGCGAGAAGCAGCAGCGGGTCACCGAGGTGGTGGTGTCGGCGATCCGACCTCAATCGTGGATGGACGGCAAGATCGTCGCGTACGCCACGGTCGGGCTTCTCCAGGCGGCGCTGTGGGGCGTGTCGCTCGCGATGTTCGCTGGCATGATGGGCTTGGTGCTGTCGTTGCGGGTGAACCTGCCGCTGCTGGGCGCCGTGCTGGCCTTCGCCGTGCTCGGATTCGTCCAGTTCTGTGCGCTGTTCGCCCTGGTGATGGCGACGGTCAAGGATCTCCAGAGCACCCAGAAGCTGCAGGCCTACCTGTTCTTCGTGCCGATGATCCCGTTCTTCTTCGCCGAGAGCGCCATGCGCACGCCAGACGCGCCCTGGATGATGGTGCTGAGCCAATTCCCGCTGTTCTCGCCCATGCTCATGCCCATGCGGATGATGCTGGGGGCCACGCAGGGTTGGGAGGCGCCGGTGGCGTTGATCGTGCTGCTCGGCACGACGATGCTGTTGCGCCGCGCGGCCGGCGAGGCGTTCCGCATCGGAATGCTCATGTACGGCAAGGAACTGACGCTTCCCGAATTGTGGCGCTGGGCGCGCGAGGGCTGACGAGGCCCCGGAGCGCCCTCTGCCCTCACGCCGGGACGATATTCTGGTTCACGCGGAAGAGATTCTCCGGGTCGTACTTGCGCTTCACCTGCGTGAGTCGCTCGTAATTCGGGCCGTAGGCGGCTCGCACCCGGTCCCCCTCGTCGGCGGTGAGGAAGTTCACGTAGACACCGGCCGAGGCGAATGGGGCCGAGGCCTTGAAGAACTCGCGAGCCCAGCGGATGCAGTGCTCGTCCTCGGCCGCGTCCTCCCAACGACCATGCACGTTCATCACGAATTGCGTTTCGCGATGGGCGTACGCCGCCGATTCCGGGGCCGGCCGCGTGGTGGCGCCACCGATGGCGCCGAAGAAGATCTCGCACTGCGGGGACGGCAACTTGCCCATGGAGTCCACCACGGCGTCGAGCAAACCGTCCTTGAGGGTCGTGAAATTGTGGGACTTCCAGTAGTTGCGTGATCCGGGCGCGAGCAACGGATCGAACGCCTGTTGCCAGGCGGTGTACGGTTGCACCCCAACATGCTCCCCGATGGGCGTGCCGAACTTGCGCAGCGGCTCGATCAAAGGCTCGCCCGTTTTCGGGTCACCGGCATAGAGAAGCGCCAACGCGACGATCCCCTTGCCGTGGAACTTTTCGGGCAGGAACGGCAACGGTGGGGCTTGGCGAAGCACGGTCCACACGGTCAACTCGTCCGGGGCTTTCGCCACGAACTCGCGATACTGTTGGAGCACCGACTTCGCCGCGGCGATCGGGTAGACGATCAGCCCGCTCAACAGTTCGGGGCCGACCGGATGGAGCCGGAATTCGAAGCGAGTGACC
>JANNKI010000205.1:0-4110 GCA_031396225.1 bacterium
GTGTCGATCGGCGCCCAGGTCGCGCCGGCATCCGGCGAGTACCAGAGCTCGAACATCGAGGCCGTGGCGTCGTCAGGATCCACCAGCTGCAGGGGCACGAACGACTGCGACTGCACCATGCTGGGCATCGGATCGTCGTTCGGGTTCACGATCGCGGCGCCACCGTACTGGACGCGTGGCCGCAGCACGCGCACGGAGTCCCAGGCCTGGAACCAGGTCATGTCGCCCAACAGGCCGATGACTTCCACCGGCACCTTCCAGCCGTCCGGCAGCAGGTTCACGAGCGACGCGCGGTCGAACTTGTAGTCGGCGCGCCAGTGCCACGAACTCGCGGGCTCGCTTGCATCCTCCACGTAGCGAGCGGGGAATGGATCCGCGGGAACCTGCCGCTGCAGCAACAGGCTCGACTGGACGATCTGCCTGGCATCCGTGCCCATCGGCGACCAGACCTTGGCATCCACCCACCGCCCTTGCGAGCTGTGGTTGAGCGTCCCGGGATTCAGGCGGAACTTGGCCAGGGCCACGCCAACGTGCAGGTCGGCCGGGACGGTGACGAGCGGTTCGTCGAGGTCGTTGCTGCGGACCCGCACCGAACCCGTGTAGTCGCCGTCGGCGAGCCCCGTCGCGTTGAATGTGACGAGCACCGTGTCCGCCTCACCCGCGGCGGTCACGCCGACCGCCGGGGACACGGTCAGCCAGCCGGGCTGGCTGCTCAGGCGCACGCGCAGGTTGTTCTTCACGTAGGCCGTGTTGAACGCCACTTGCAGTCCGACATCCCTCGACGCGTTCTGGATGCCGACCGTGGCCTCGTTCAGGCGCGTGCCCTGCATGTCCAGGTACTGGAAATCAATCGTCCCACTCGGGTAGAGCAGTACCTGGAACGTGTACGGACCACCGCTCGTCAGCCGCGGCACGGCCACCCAGGAAACGATGAACTTCGAGCCGTCGTAGTGGTAGAACGCGTCTCCGGCGGCGCTGAACGTCAGGTCCTCCCAGAACGGAGCGATCAGGTTCACAGGCGCCGTCGTACCACCACTTGGCAGCACCGTGTTCGTGAACGTGGTGGCCGTGCTGGTGAACGACAGCCAGCCGTTCGTGCAGACCCGAACGGAGTTGAACGTGCCGCCGTAGAACGGGAACGCGAATGGCAGCGCGATCGGACCCTGGTTCTGGTCATCGCCGGTGAACGGGATCGCGGTCCCGACACCGGTGATGTCGATCCAGCCAAACGCGGGCCCGGCAGGATCGTCGCTGTCGCTCCAGCGGTAGCCGAACGCGTCCGGACCACCGTTGCCGAGCACCCCGGGCACGCCGGGATCGTCCTTCGGCCCTTCGGCATCCGGACCGATGGTCGAAGCGGGCAGCGCCGAGAGCGCTTCCGCGGTCCAGTTGAGGTCGCTGCCCCCCGTGTTCGCGATGACGAGCTTCTTGGTCGTCGTGATCGCGCTGGGCCCGAGCGTGGTCGCGAGCGCCGCTTGGAGCGAGCTCGGGGTCACGCCGATCTCCGGCGGGATCAATCCCGTGCCCGAGAGCGGCACCGCAAGCGATGCCGCGTCGGGATCGTTGGAGGCCACGAGCAGGTTGCCCGTGCACGGACTGCACGCGCCACCCGGCGTCCAGCGAAGCGTGAGCGGAAGCGTGCCGTTCTGCCCCAGCGTGATGGGTAGTGCCGGACCGCCGATGAGCGACCAGTCGTTGTCGTCGAGCGACAGCCCGGAGACGATGAGCGGGTCGCTGCCGACGCTCCGGAGCGTCACGATCCGGTCGGCCGTGAGCCCGACGTAGACCGAGCCGAAGTCGAGCGACGCGGGTTGGGCGGCGATGTGCGGCGTGCCGATGGCGGTGAGATGCGTGCTGACCAACAGCACGGTCTCGTCCGGGTCGTTGCTCGCCACCCGGATGGCCCCGTCGTAGACGCCGCCGAACAGGCCGTTCGTGTCGAACAGCACGTTGAGCGTGGCGGAGCCGCCCGCGGGCACCGTGCCGGTGGACGGCGTGACCGTCATGTACTCCGGGATCAGGGAGAACTGCACCGCCAGCCCGTTGTGCACGTAGTTCGCGTTGTGCACGGCGGTCAAACCATCAGTCTTGGTCGCATTCTGGATCCCGACCGTGGCCTCGTTGAGGCGCGTGCCCTGCATGTCGAGGTACTGGTACACGACGCGTCCGCTCGGATACAGGATGGCCTGGAACGTGTACGGCCCCCCGGACGAGAAGCGCGGTACGCCGACCCACGACACGATGAACCGCGTGCCGTCGTTGTATCGGAAGACACGCGCCGGCGACGTGCCCGGCAGCAGGTCGTCCCAGAACACGGCGAGCAGGTTCTCGGGTGCTGCGGTGTTGGGCAACGGATCGTTCGAGAGGTCCGTGGTCGTGTTCGTGAACGAGATCCAGCCGTTCGTGCACACGTTCACCGTCGAGAACGTGTTGCCGTAATACGGGAAGCTGAACCCGATCGGGATGGATTGCGCGTTGTTGTCGTCGCCGCTCGTAAACGGCACCGGCGTGCCGATCGAGGTGATGTCCACCCAGTCGAACGCGGGACCACCCGGGTCGTCGCTGTCGACCCAACGATAGCCGAACAGGTCGGGTCCGCCACTGCCCAGCACGCCGGGCCGCGGGTCGGGCTCCTCCTTGCCCAACTCGAGCGCGTCGTACGTCGGCACCGAGCTGGCCGTGAGCAGCGTCCCCACGACGAAGTTAAGGTCGCTCCCGCCCAGGTTGTGCAGCATGAGTGTCTGCGTCGAGGTGCCCGGGATCGGCAGGGACTCCGTGAGCGCCGCCGGCTGCGGATCCACGTCGGGAGCGAGGAGCCCGGCGCCGCTGAGCGTCACGACGCTCTGCGGCGAGTCCGGATCGTTGCTCGAGATGGTCAGCGTCGCCGGGTAACCGCCCGGGCTCGCCGGGTTGAACGTGACGAACACGAGCGCCTGGCCCAACGCGGGCACGCTGAACGTGGTCTGGTCCACGCCGTACGTCGGGTCGCTCGCCTGGATGTCGGTCACGACCAGCGCATCGGTGCCCGTGTTGAGGATGCGCAGCTCGCGCAACTGCGGGAAGCCCGTGAACACGTTTCCAAAGCTGATCGCGCCCGGATTCGTGGCGATGTCCGGCACGCCGGTCACGTGCAGCGTGGCGGGCACGTTCACCTGAGGTCGGACCGGGTCGTTGCCCGCGATCTTCACCCGCCCGTCATACGTGCCGCCGAACAGCCCGCCCGCGTTGAATCCCACCGTCAGGTCCACAAAGCTGCCCGGCGTCACCGTGCCGTTCGGCGGGCTGACCGTGAGGAAACGAGCCGGCGGACGGAACCGGATCGCCAGGTTGTTCTTGACGTAGTTGGCATTGAACACCACCTGGAGGCCGTCGTTCTTCGTGGCGTTCTGCATGCCGATCGTGGCGCTCGTCTTCAGCACCGCGTTCATGGTGAGGTACTGGTACACGACTTCACCCGTCGGGTAGAAGATCACCTCGAAGTCGTTCCTGGCGGTTGTGCCGCTTTCGCCTCGGCGCGGCACGCCCTTGTACTGCACGATCGTCCGTGTCCCGTCGTTGAGGTAGTAGGCACGGGCGTTGGGCGCCTGCGTCGGGCGGAAGTCGAGATCGTCCCAGAATGCTGCGAACAGGCTGGGAGGCACCGTCGAGCCCGAGTTCGGCAGCGCGGTGTTCGTGAACGTCGTCTGGGCGTTCGTGGCGTTCAAGGTCAGCCAGCCATTCGTGGTGATCCGGAACGACGGATAGCTCACCCCGTAATGCGGGAACGAGAACCCGAGCGGGAACGGTCCCAGGTTCTGGTCGTCACCGTTCAGGGGTATCGCCGTGCCCGTCGCGCTGATGTCCACCCATGCGAACGTGGGACCACCCGGCGCGTCGCTGTCCTGGTAGGTGTAGCCGAACACGTCCGGACCGCCCGCAGCGAGTGGCGCGGGGCCGAACTGTGAATCGGGCGCGTCCTTGGCGAGGTCGAGGTTGTCGGCGTCGCCGAACACCGTCACGGCCCCGCTCTGGCCGAGGATCTCGGCGGCGGCGGTGAAGTTGTAGTTGCTGCCGCCCGTGTTCGTGAGCCGCAGCTGCCGCGACGCCGTGGTGTTGGTGAGCAGCGTTTCG
>JANNKI010000206.1:0-3790 GCA_031396225.1 bacterium
CTCGGGCCGGCCAGTCCCTGGCCGGCCCTCCCTGGCGCTCGCGGACGGCCTCCGGCCTGCTCGCGACTGGCCGCGATCGAGCCCCCGCCGGGACGGCGCCTGCGCGTTTCCGACTCGCACGGGGCGGCGCCGGCTCGGAGACTTGTAGTGGCGCCGAGGCAAGGACGTGAAGCCTTTGGGGGCTAGGGCTTCGCCAGCGGACTCCGGTACACGAGCCAAGCCGCCACACGCGCCACTTCGGCAAGGCTCTCCGCCGAGACCTGGTCCGGAAGGTCGCGGGTCGTATGCCAGGCATCGTAGTCGAAGTCGATGATGGCCACCGTCGGCAGCCCCGCGTCGAGCAGCGGCACGTGATCGTCGATCACCGTGTGGCGCACCTCGTGGTGGAAGTGCCGTGCCCCCGTGGCGCGAGCCGCTTCGTGCACCAGGTCCACCAGGTTCGTGGCCCTCGCCGCCGAGTTGGCCTCGTCCCAGATGTCGAGGTCCCGATCGCCCACCATGTCGAACACGAACCCGGCCACCGGCCGCGACGGGTCGCCTACCGGTGGCAGGCGGCGCGCGAAACCGCGGCTGCCCCGGCAGTACTCGTCTGGAGCGCTCGGAGATCCGAAGTCCTCGCCGTCCAGGAACACGAGGTCGACGCCCACGGCTGGAGCGCGCCGGTTCATGAGCTCGGCCACCTCCAGCAACACGGCCACGCCCGAGCCGCCGTCGTTCGCGCCTGGCACCGGTTCGGAGCGCCTCGTCGAGTCGGGGTCCTGGTCGCACCAGGGCCGCGTGTCGAAGTGCGCGTAGAGAGCGATGCGCCGGCCGCGCGTGGGACCGAACCGGCCGATCACGTTCTCGAGTGGCCACACACGTCCTGACACCGTGTCGTCGAACGCCTGCCGTTCGACGCGGCCGCCCAGGCGCTGGAGTTCGGACGCGAGCCAAGCGCGCACGGCCGCGTTTCCGGGGGTGCCGGGAACGCGCGGCCCCTGCGCCACCTGCCACTTCACGCGCTCGAGCGCGCGAGCGCCGTCGGGCGCGTCCGACACACGGCAGGAGCCTGCAAACACGAGTGGCAACACCAGTGGGAGCAGCCAGCGAGCGCGCATGCTCAGAACCGGAACTGTCCGCGCAACTCCACGCGGATGCTGCGACGGATGATCCCGTTCGTCTCACGGAAGTGGCTGAAGCCCAGTGCCAGGTCACCGGTCACGTTCGAGCTGAAACCATAGCTGCCGGTGCCGTTCATCGACAACCGCGTGCGGTCCACCGGGTTTGCCAGCTTCTCCTCGTTCGCCACCTTGATGCCGCCCTTCTGGCGCGAATACACGGTGGTGAGCGACAGGTTCACGTTCGTCTTCACCGTGGTGGTCTTGCCGAGGAAGTTCACTTTCTGCCCCTGCGAATAGGAACGGGAGAGGCTGAAGTTCACGTCGGTGGTCTGGTCGGTGGCCTTCGAGCTGCCGAGCTGGAACGACTCGCGCACGCTGGACCGCCGCTCGAGCCGCAGGTCCGCGTCGGTGCCGTTCTTGAGTCGCCCGCGCACCGAGAACAGTGGGCGGAAGTCCTCGCTCCGCGAAGTGCCCGTGCGAAGGCTACGCGAGTTCTGGTAGTCCACGGCGTTGCTGCGGGCGTACGCCGTGCGCAACTGAGGATTGTCCAACACTTTCGTGAGGCCGAGCAGGCTCGCCACGCGACCGTACTGAACCTCGACGTCGGGGAAACGCCAGTCCCGATTGCGGGTCAGCACGCCGTTGTTGTTGGTGACGCGATCGCCATAGCTCAGCCGGGTCTGCAGCGAGCTGCCGAACGCGAGCGGCACGGTGGTGCGCGCGTTGCCGCGCCAGTCGAGCCCGCTCGCCGACGTGTTGCCCGGTTGCGCGAACACCTTGCCCTGGCCGAATCCGGGATTGTCGGCGAGGCCCAGCAGGTAGAGCGGGCTCGCCGTGCCCGAGAGCTTCGAATAGTTGGTGTTGCGACCGATCCGGCCGTCGGTACTGATCGGGCCGAAGCGGGACAGGAGTCCGCGCCAGGGCAGCAGCGCCCGCCGGGACCGCGTCACGCCACCCGCGGCCGAGTCCGGCTTCACCGCAGCGGACGGACGAGCCCCGCCCGTGACACCGGGAGACAGCAGCCGATCGAACGGCAGGTCCCAATTCATGCCGAGCTCCTGGCCGTTCGAGACGGAGCGCTCGAACAAGTCACGTGACTGCATGTCGTTCCGTTGGCCGTAGTTCGACGACCAGTTGAACGACGGACGCAGCCACGGGTGCGGGTTCAGTGCCAGGTGCGACGCGAACGTCTGTCGCCAGCTCTCGAGCCGGCCGAAGTTGATGAAGCCCACCCGATCCAGGCGCACGCCGTCCACCGCCAGGTTCCGGCGCCCTTCGATGTGATGGCTCAACAGGTCGAACGGCCTCGTGTCCGCGCCGAAGTCCACGTTGGCGGCGCGGCCGTTCAGGCTATTGGTGGGCCGCAGGCTGTCGCTGCCGAACGTGCGCGTGAATACGCTCGACTTGGTCGAGGTGACCCCGTAGTTCCAGTAGAAGCGCTCGGGCAGCGGGAAGAATCGCGCCTTCGTGAACGGAAGCGGCACCGGGAGCAACAATCTCGGCGCGATCTGGTAGGTCACGCCCGCCGTGACGTTCGAGGACTTGCTGATCGAGGTGGGGAAACGCGAATCCGTCATGGACCGACTGATGTTCGCGTTCAGGCCTCCGAGCGTGTAACGGAGCAGCGGATTCGCGCGCTCGCTCCATACGCGCGAATACTGCGCCGACATCACCCGCGACACGGTGCGACTCTCGCTGTCTTCGGCCAGTGCGCCCGAGCGCACGATGTCGTCGCCGGCCGTGAACCGTGGCCGCTGCGACGTCTCGTTCTGCGAGAAGCTCACCGGCAGCAGGATGCCCGTGCCCTCGAAGAAGCGGTGGGGCTCGAATCGCGTGCTCACGTTGAGCGACGTGTTGCGACTGCCGCTGCCTCGCGAGTCGCCGACCGAGAGGAAGTCGGCATCGCGCGAGCTCCACGCCACGTTGTAGTCCATGAGATTGGCCCAGCGTCCGTTGACGAGCACGCGGTTCGCGAGCCCCACGTCCTTGGCGACATCGGTGGCGCGCAACTCGTCGAACCACAATTGGCCGGTGAAGCGGCGGTCGGAGGTCTGGTTGAGCACACCGAACGAGACACGCCGCAGCCGCGTGAAGCTGGGACGGCCGCGCAGGATGAGCGAGTCGCCGTTGGGGAGCGTGGTGCGGAACAGGATGGGATCCTGCCTCGGAAATGCCGGATCGAGCTTGGCCACGGACAGCTGCTCGATATGGGCGAGCACCTCCTCCCACGCGATGTTCTGCGGGGTCGAGGAGCGCGGCACCCTGCGCTTGATCTCGTAGTAGCTGAGTCCCTTGTCGTCCGAGGCGAACCGCACGAAGTAGAACAGCGAGTCGAGCGCCGAGTCGTAGGTGCCCAGATCGGCTCCGTTCAGGTCACGTTTGGACACCTCGAAGCTCGAGGCGAACCAGCGCAGCACGCCATAACGGCTGTAGTTCTCCGGGATCGAGAAGGTCTTGTAGGCCTCGAGGGAGTCGGCCGGATGCAGGTCGGCGAACTCGAGCGCCAGGGACTGCTCGCGCCGCTGGTACGCCTGGCTGCCGTTGCGCGTGGTGCCCGGGTCGAACGGCGCCACGTAGATCTCGGCGTTGTCCACGGTATTGATGGCGTTCAGCGTGACCGTGGTTCGAAGCGTGTCACGTTGGCGGGCCGTGAGTCCGGAGCTCAGCCAGCGGCTGCCCACGATGTCGAG
>JANNKI010000144.1:0-2102 GCA_031396225.1 bacterium
GCCTCGAGGCGGCGCAGCGCGCGGCGCGCGAGGCGTGGCAGCGCGGCCAACCGGCCATCGTCAGCTCGCACCGCATGAACTACGCGCACCTCGACGCCGCCTGGAGCGAGGCGGGCCGCCGCGCGCTGGACCAACTGCTCGAGCGATTGTGCGCGGATGGCGCCGTGTTCCTGACCGACCACGAGGTGCGCCAGCTGACCGAGCGGTACTGGTCGGTGCGCGAGCTCGCCGGGCGCGGCGTGCTGCTGCGGCACTATGGTGTGCCGCGCGAGACGCTGCGCTTCCCGGCGCCCGAGGGCGTGAAGGGAGCGCTGCTGAGCGGACCGCACGACGACCCCAAGGCCGAGATCGGGGTGAGCGAGGGACAGGTGGAGGTGCGCGTGAACCTGGGGGAATACCTGCTCGAGTGGACGCGCGCATGACGACGGCTTCGGAGGTTTCGCGCCCTCCGGGCGCGTGGAGCCGACTGACGGCTGGCCCGACCGGGCGGTTCACACCGTGGAAGTTCAACTGGCTCGCGAACCACAAGATCCTGGCGGCGCTCGAACGCGTAAGCCCGCATGCTCGCGGCGACCTCCTGGACGTGGGCTGCGGCGCGAAGCCGTTCGCGCCCGTGTTCTCGGGACGGGTGCGGCGCTACTGGGGCAGCGACCTCGCCGCATCGCGCTACCTCGGGGCCTCGCGGCCCGACGCATTCGCGACCGCGGAGGCCCAACCATTCCGCGCCGCCTCGTTCGACACCGTGCTCGGGCTCTCCATGCTCACCTACCTGCCGGAGCCGGGCCGCATGCTGGCCGAGGCGCACCGTGTGCTGCGCCCGGGCGGCGTGCTGATCCTGGAATTCACCCAGATGGTGCCGCTCCACGACGAGCCGCACGACTACTTCCGCTTCACGCGCTTTGGCGCGGAGTACCTGCTTCGCCGGGCCGGGTTCGAGCCGCTCGAGGCCGTGCCGCTGGGCGGGCTGTGGGCGCGCGTCGGGCTCTCGACGATCGCGGCGCTCAATCGCATCAATCGCGGGCCGACGCGGGTGATCACCGAGCTGCCCGTGCGCTTGCTCTACGTGGTGCTCCAGTTGGGATTCGAGCTGCTGGACCGGGTGTTCTTCGATCCGCGCGAGGTGTTGGCGCACATCGTGGTGGCCCGCAAAGTCGGTTGACCCCGTCCCGGACCGACGCCTAGCTTCACGGCATGTCCCGACCCCTCCCCGCGCCGGCGCCGGTGGTCCGGCTGGTCCCCGATCTGGTGGAGTACGCGGCGGAACGCTACGGCGAACGGCCCTTCCTGTTGCGATTCGTGGCCGGCACGTGGTCTGGCTACACGTTCATGGACGCGGCTCGCGCCGTGCGTGCGTTCGCCGCGCTGCTCGAACGCGAGGGTGTGCGGCCGGGCGCGCGCGTGGCGCTCCAGAGCGACAACCGGCCCGAGTGGGGGCTGGCCTACCTGGCCGTACTCGCGACCGGCGCCGTGGTCGTGCCGCTCGACGCTCAACTCCGCGAGTCGGAGGTGGGCGAGATCCTCGCGGCTTCCGAGGCCACGCACGCCATCGGCGACGCCCGGCACCGGCCCAGGCTGGCCGCCGCGCGCGCGGCGCGCCGGCCCGCGCTGCGCATGGTCGCGTTGGACGACGCGGGCGGCCTGCCGCATTGGGCGCAGGCGCAACGCGAGCACGCCGCGGGGCCGCCGCGCGTCACACCGGCGCAGCCGGGCGATCTCGCGGTGCTGCTGTTCACGTCGGGTACGACCGGCCAGGCCAAGGGTGTCATGCTGTCGCACGCGAACCTGCTCTCGAACGTCGAGTCCGTGGTGCGCACGTTCGAGTTCGGGCCCACCGACCGGTTCCTGAGCATCCTCCCGCTGCATCACACGTTCGAGTCCACGGGTGGCCTGCTCTGTCCCCTGCGCGTGGGAGCGAGCGTGTGCACCGCGCGTGGGCTCACCTCGCGCGAGCTGCGCGAGGACATGGCCTCGAGCGGCGCCACGCTGTTCATCGGCGTGCCGCTGCTCTATGAAAAACTCATGACCGCGATCGACAAGGGCATCGAAGACGCGCCGTTGCCCGCGAAGCTCATGGCCAGGTCGCTGCTGGGCCTCACGCGCAC
>JANNKI010000256.1:0-5143 GCA_031396225.1 bacterium
TGGGGCGACCGCGCCGCGAAGCCGCTGGTGCACTGAGGTCGGGAGCCCGCAACAAGAAACCCGCCCCTCTCGGGACGGGCTTCTCGTTGCTACTGCCCAACCTCCGTGGGGGTCAATGGCCCAGCGGGGCGCGCGTCGCGACCACGGCGTAGGCGAGGATCCAGGCGTTCGAGTCGTACGCCGCCGCGTCGTCGAACAGCGTGCCGTTCGAGAGTGCGTCCACGCCGAAGTGTCGCAGGCCGGGGAACGTGCCGCTCGGGAACACGAACGAGTGCGTGCCGTCGCCGTTGTTCCGGAAGCGGCGGCGCTGGTCGTGACCGTGGAACAGCACCACGTCGCCGGCGCTCGCCGTCGTGGCCGTGAGGCGCACCTCGGCCGCCGGCGCCAACTTGAGGATGTGGCGCAGTCGGTGCAGCTCGAGCGGGTCGGTGACGGTGGTGTCGAGCGGGCCCGACTCGATGCGCAGGCTCTGGATGCGCGTCACGCCGTCGCGCGTGTGCACCTCCACGCCGGACGTGCCGGCGAGCCGCCAGCGGCTGTGCACCGTGTCGTCCGGCACCGGCATGCGCACGAGTGCCAGCTTGCGCGTCCACAGATCGTGGAGCGGCTTCTGGACGAGCGTGCGCGTGGTGTCGTCGCCGACCACCGTGGCCGCGACAATGTTGAACGAGCCGCTCAACCGGCGACGGATGGTGACCAGCGCGAGCGTGGGGCGGCCGTTGGGATCCGGCGAGCCGAACTCGGTGTGGATGTCGCTCTCGACGCTCGTGATGAGGCGCCAGAACCGCACTGGACGGATCGCGGCCGAGACGTCTGTCGAGATCTCGAGCGACAGCGACGCCTCGTCCTGCCACACAGGCTCGTTCACATAGTCCGGGTTGCCCGCGAGCACGGAGGCGACCTGCGCCTCGTCGGTTCCGGCCTGGGTACCGCCCGAGCCGGGCGCCTGGAGCGAACTCGTCTTGCCGCAACCCGCCAGGACCAGGGCGGTGAAGGTGAAGATGCTGAACCAGCGAAGATGCTTCATGACAAAGCCTCCAGTGGAGCGGTCGAGAGCGCGACCGTGGGCAAGTCCCAGGGCAGGGAGTGGATATTCGAGCGTGAGAAGGAGCAGCGCCCGTGCCACGCGAGACGCGTGGCTAATCCGTTGGGCCCCAACGACCGCTCGGCGTCCCGCCCGCCGTCGTGTACCGGGGGGGCCACTCCGGTGTGGCGCTTCGTACCCACGCGGGACAGCCGGGGCCGCATTTGCGGTCCCGCGGGGAGGACGCTGCCCCGTGAATAGCCTGCGGCGCGACCCGTGAGGGCCGCGCCGCGAGCATCAGGAGCCTGAGCTTCGGATCAGAGCTTGAGCTTGGTGTCGCGGTCCACGTGGAACACCATCTCCGCGCCTTCCTTCACCGTGGCCTGGTAGCCCTTGGTGCCGGCCACCGCTCCGGTCGCGGCCGCGCCGCCCAGGATGCCGCCGATCAGCGCACCCTTGCCCGAGCCACCCACGGCCCTGCCGATCAAGGCACCCGCCGCTGCGCCTCCCGCCACCGCGCCCACGTTTCGGGCGCGCGTCGAACCGGCCACGATGCTGTCGGACGTCGCGCTGATGCTGTGGGTCTTGCCGTTCGCCTCGATGGACGTGACGCGCAGCACGAGCACCGCGCGATCGCCCTTCACGGCCGGCTTCACGCCGTCCACCACGCCGTGCACCACGCTGCCCGCGGGGAACGGAGCCATGCTGCCCACCACCACGGCTTCGGCGATGGAGCCCGACCACGACTGGCCCATCGTGGCGGTCTCGGACGTGAGTGCGGTGTTCATGGTGATCTTGAGGCCCGTGCCTGCCGCGATGGTGGCGGAGGGCGTCGGAGCCGGCGTCGGCCTGGGCCTGGGAGCTGGCGTCCTGCTGGCCACCGGCCTTGGCGTCGCAGCCGGAGGCGAGGTCTGCGGCTGGAAGTCGGTCTGCGGCTGAAGCTCGCCCTGCGGCGGCTCGATGGGGCTCGAGGCGAGCAGGCTGTCGCTGCTGGCGGTCGTGGTCAGGGTGTCGCCGGCCTTCTGACCGCAGCCAGCGAGCAGCACCAGGGTGAGGGCGGCGAGTAACGAAGCGGAGGGACGGCGGATGTTCATGAGGGATCCTCCATGCGGACCCGACTTCCGTGCCGGGGCTGGGGGCTGACAAGGATGGGAGCGACGGCGCGATCCACGAATCCTGCGGGATGGCCTGCACAGGATGCCCGCCGCGGGCCGAGTGCGCAACCCAGAGTCAATTCCACGCCGCTCGCGGCCTCCGGCAGGCGGGCGTATCGTGGCGCGCGCCACGCGTTGCACCGACAACTCATGCGGAGGTCCCGCCAACATGCAATTCTCGCTCAACGCATCCGACCTCGCGTCCCGTCCCGTGGGCCTGCTGGCCGTTGGCGTTCCCGAGGGCGCTCCGGGCCGTGGCAGCCCCGCGGCCCGCCTGGACGCGGCCACGCGCGGCGCGCTCAAGGCGTTGCTCGCGGCCGGGGATTTCGCGGGACGGAGTGGGGAGACGGCGTTGCTCTACGGCCCGCTCGTGCGCGCGAAGCGCGTGCTCGTGGTGGGGCTCGGTCCGACGGGTGCGTTGGCCACGCGCGGCCTGCTGCTGGCGGCGGCGACCGCGGCCCGCCGCGCACGCGAGTTGGGCGCCGGCACGCTCGCGCTGTCGCTGCCCGCGACCGGAGCCGAGGCGCTGGCCGCCATCGGCGAGGGCCTGGCGCTCGGCCACCATCGCCACACCGCCTATCTCTCCGCCGGTGGCAAGGCACCGCTCGTTCGCGCCGAGGTGTTGCTCGGCAAGGCTCCAAACGCCGCCGCGCGCGCCGCGCTCGCCGCTGGCGTGACGCGGGGCGAGGCCGTGGGTCTCGCGCGTGACCTTGCCAGCACGCCGGGGCAGGACCTGCCTCCCGTCGCGCTCGCCGAGCGCGCCCGGGAGCTGGCCAAGCGCGTGGGCGCCAGGGCCACGGTGTACGACGTGCCCGCCATGGAGCGCCTCGGCATGGGCTGCGTGCTGGCGGTGGGGCGCGGCAGCCCGCACCCGCCGCGGTTCATCGAGCTCGTGAAGGAGCCGCGCGGCGGCAAGCGCGGCGCGCGCGTGCCGACGGTGGTGGTGATCGGCAAGGGCGTCACGTTCGACACCGGCGGCGTGTCGCTGAAGCCCCGCGAGGGCATGAGCAAGATGAAGTACGACATGAGCGGCGCGGCCGCCGTGCTCGGGCTGTTCGCGTCGCTCGACACGCTCAAGCTGCCGTTTCGGCTGGTGGGCCTCATCCCGAGCGCCGAGAACGCCATCGGCGGCCGGGCGTTCAAGCCCGGGGACGTCATCCGGGCCATGGACGGCACCACGATCGAAGTGACGAACACCGACGCCGAGGGCCGCCTGTTGCTGGCCGACGCGCTCGTTTACGCGCGCCGCTTCTCGCCGGTCGCGGTGGTGGACCTGGCCACGCTCACGGGCGCCATCTCGATCGCGTTGGGACGCCATGCCGCGGGCCTGTTCACCGCGGACGAGAGGCTCGCGACCGAGCTGCACCGGGCGGGCGAGGAGACCGGCGAGCGGTTGTGGCGCTTGCCGCTCTGGCCCGATTACCTCGCCGAGATGCGCGGCGACACGGCCGACCTCGTGAACTCGAACGAACGCCGCGAGGGCGGCTCGTCCACGGCGGCCGCGTTCCTGTCGCACTTCGCGAAGGGACTGCCGTGGGCGCACCTCGACATCGCGAGCACGGCCTGGACCTATACCGAGCGGCCGGACAGCGCTCGCGGCCCGAACGCGTTCGGCGTGCGCTTGCTCGTTCGTTGGCTCGAGCAGCGAGCACGTGCGCGACGCTAGGAGGGGCCCGCTACCGCGCGGTGCGCGTGCGACGGCGCGGCGGTGGCGCGGCCTCGGGCTCGCGTACGACGTGCAGCCCGGTCGGCTCGTGCACCAGGCGCAGCAAGCGGCCGCGCGCATCCGCCCACAACTCGAAGCGCGCGGTCGGATCCTCGAACGTGTAGCGCCGCGTCGGGATGCGGCGGTTGCCGAACGCCAGCGTGTCGCGCTTGCCCTGCGTGATCGTGGCGAGCGGGGTGGCCATGGAGTCCGCGAGCGTCAGCAGTTGGACGCGGCGCGAGGTGAACGTCTTGTCGGCCAGGCTCCGGCACAGCACCTCGAACAGCGAGAACAACTGGCCATCCATCACGAATAGCCGGCCCGGCGGCTGCACGAGCCTCATGGCATTGCCGGCCCCGTCGAACTCCTCGTAGTAGGTGATCGAGGTGTCCCCGGGCACCAGGCCGCGCGTGGTGACATGCCCCTGGAACTCCTGGCTCGACGTGTAGCGAAGGAGCCCGAAGTCGCGCGCGTCCACCACCATCGTGAGCGTCTTCTTGAACGGATGACGCTGGCCCTGATCGTCCTGCAGCTGCCGTTCGTTCACGGCGACCACGAACAGCGAGTCGCCCATGACCGTGAACCAGAACGACTCTCGCGCCACCGGGGCGTCGCCCTGGAAGATGATCAGCCGGCCGGTGTCGGCCAGGGCGGTACGGGGCTGGGCGTGTGCGGTGGGGGCGACGAACAGGGCCGCGAGGCCGAGCAACACGAGGGCGCGCATGACGGAAGAGCGTAGCATGCCCGAACCGCGCTGCTTGCAGGGCTTTGTCAGGAATCCCGCTCCGTGGCGGTGCCGGTCCGCTCCAGCCGGGTCACGCACTCGATATGCGGCGTGTGCGGGAACATGTCGTAGGGCGTGACCTCGGCCGGCTGCCAGCCCCGAGCGGCGAAGTCCTTGAGGTCGCGCGCGAGCGTGGCGGGATTGCACGAGACGTACACGATGCGCGCGGGGCCCAGCTCGGCCACACGGGCGACGACGCGCGGGTGGAGCCCGGCGCGCGGTGGATCCACCACCACCACGTCGGCGCGCGGGGCGCCCGCGCGTTGGCCGCGCGCCCACTCGCGCAGCACCGCGCGCGATTCGCCCAACTCGAAGCGCGCGTTGCCGAGGCCATTGCGCGCGGCGTTCCTGCGAGCGCGCTCCACCGAGTCGGGCACGCTCTCGACACCCACGGCCTCCGCCGCGACGCGCGCGAACAACAGCGTGAGCGTTCCGGCGCCGCAGTAGAGGTCCAGCACGCGCTCGCCGCCCGTCAA
>JANNKI010000261.1:0-4181 GCA_031396225.1 bacterium
GCGGATCAACGAGATCCTTCCCAACCCGGCCGGCGTCGAAACCGGCCCGGACGAGTGGGTCGAGATCTACAATGCGGGTGGGTCCGCCGTGGACATGACGGGCTGGGCGATCGATGACGTGGTCACCATCAGCAAGATCGACGTGCGCGCGCGCATCCCCGAGGACCTGGACGCCGCCTGCTCCACCAATCCGGTCATCCAGCCGGGCGAGTTCCGTGTCGTGAGGATGATGCCGGGCAGCGCGGTGCTGAACAATACTGGCGACACCGTGTACCTCGTCTCCAACCGGGACACGAGCGCCACCGTCGTCCATGTAGTGATCTATCCCACGGGTGTGCCGGAGACCCAGTCCTGGGGCTCTATCCCCAACGGCACCGCCACGTTCGCGGTCCGCAACCCGCACACGATCTGCGCTTCCAACGGCGGCCCGGTCGGTGACGTCACTCCGCCTGCCGCGGTGAACAACCTGTCCGCCACGGTCGGCCAGTTCCCCGGCGAGATCCGCCTCACCTGGACCGCTCCCGGCGATGACGGCGCCACGGGCACCGCCAGCAGCTACATCTTCAAGGTCTCGCACGCCGTCATCAGCCCCGGCAACTTCGACGCCGCCGGCGACCTCGACCGCTGGATCACCGAGCCGCTGCCGCTCCCCGGCGCCTCGCCCGAGACGCTGTTCGTGTTCGGACTGGACCCTGACTCCACGTGGCATTTCGCCTTGAAGACCACGGACGAGGTGCCCAACACGAGTGTCGTCTCGAACGATGCGGGCACCAGCCCGCTCGCCGGCACGCTCCTGAACCCGAACCTCGGCTACCAGAGCTTCTACGGCAACCTGCACTCGCACACGAGCTACTCCGACGGCGTGCAGACGCCGGCCCAGGCGTTCGCCTACGCGCGCAACAGCGCTCCCACGCCACTCGACTTCCTCGCGGTGACCGAGCACAACCACTCGGGCGCCGGCATGTCGCTCGCCAGCTACCCGCTGCTCATGGCCGAGGCCGCCGCCGCCAACAGTGACGGTGACTTCGTGGCGATCGCCGGCCAGGAGTGGGGCATCATCTCCACGGGCGGCCACGCCAACGTGTTCGAGGCGCCGGTGCTGTTCGGCTGGGAGCCCGGCAACTACAACGTGTTCGTGGCCGAGGGCAATTACACGGGGCTCTACACGGCGTTCCTCGCCAACCCGCCCGCCGGCGGCCTGCCGCCGGTGGTGGAGTGGTGCCACCCGGCGGGGGGCGACTTCAACGGCTACGCGCTCACGAACGACGGCAAGTCCGTGGTGAGCCTTATGGCGATGGTGTCTGGCCCGGCGTTCTCCACCTCGACCACCGAGTCCGACGTGGGTAGCAGCACCGGCAACGAGGTGCTGTTCCAGGACGCCCTGCGGAAGGGCTTCCGCGTCTCGCCCACCGCCGACCAGGACAACCACAACGCCACGTGGGGGGCCTCGACCGAGGGCCGCACCGTGGCGCTCGCCTCGGGCAAGACCAAGAGCCAGATCCTCGGGGCACTCGCCGCAGGCCGGGCGTACGCCTCGCAGGACCACAACGCGGAGGTGCATCTCTCGGTCGACGAGCACGCCATGGGCTCGGCGTGGAGCACCGCGCTGGGGCCGCGCTTCGCGCTCGAACTGGTGGACCCCGACCTCGCCGACGGTGTCGCACAGATCGACCTGTTGCGTGGGATCACGTTTACGTCCAACGCCACCGTGGTCGCCACGAGTCTCGGCAATGCGAAGTTCGCGTGGCGCGAGCGGCAGGCATTTCCCACCGGCACCGAGGCGCACTACTACGCGCGCATCCGCATGGACGACAACGCGCTCCTGTGGACCGGCCCGGTGTACGTCAAGTATGACCCCTCCGCGGTGACGTCCGTGGGCGATCGTCAGGGCGAGGGCCTCGCGCTGGCGGCGGGTCCGAACCCGACCTACGGGCGCGTGATCGCCTCGTTCACGCTGTCCGCTCCGGCCGACGATGGCGAGCTCTCGATCTATGACGCGACCGGCCGTCGCGTGAAGTCGCTGATCGGCGGGCCGCTGGCGGCGGGAGGTCACCGCGTGGAGTGGACCGGCCTGGATGACGCCGGCCATCGTGCCCCGGCGGGCATCTTCTTCATGCGCCTGCGCGCGAACGGCCGCACGGCTGTGCAGAAGGTGCTGCTGATTCGCTAGATCGCTTGATTTCGCCCGGAGGATGCCTGCCGTGCTTCTTCACGGGGCTCCAGTTCCCCCGTTGTCCCACGCCGCGATAACGGCGGATAGCTTGCGCGGGTTGGGTGGCTTGATGAGGTGCTGGTCGAAGCCGGCCTCTTTCAGCCGAGCGGCATCGCTTTGGTAGCCCGTCACGGCGATCAGCAGAAGCTTCTTGTCGCCGTGCTCCTCGCGAAGCCTCTTTGCGATCTCGTACCCGTCCATCTCAGGTAGGCCGAGGTCGAGAATCACGACCTCGGGAGCAAAAGTGCGAGCTGCCACCAGTGCGGCCGCCCCGTCGTTGACGGCGAGGGTCTCGTGGCCGTCACCCTCGAGAAGCGCGGCGAAGGCATCCGCCATATCCTGCTCGTCGTCCACCACCAGGATCCGGCGAGTTCGAATCTTGCTGGACTGAATTGTCGGGGCAGGCCTGAGTTCCAAGCGTTCATTCGAACGCCTCTCGAGCAGACGCGGCAAGGTGATGACGAACTCGCTGCCTTGGCCGAGGCCGGGGCTCGAGGCGCTGACATGTCCTCCGTGCATCTCGACCAAGCGCTGCGCAAGATGCAGGCCGAGCCCGAGCCCACCCTTGGCACGCTCGAGCGTGCGCGGCGCCTGCGCGAACACTTCGAAGATCTGGGGCAGGAGCTCGGCGCTCATTCCGATCCCGTTGTCTCGAACGGTGATTCGGGCCGTCTCATCGTCCGACTCGAGCGTCAACGCGATCTGTCCACCTTCATTGGTGTACTTGGCGGCGTTCGTCAGGAGGTTCTCCACGACCTGGGGCAGCCGCACCGCGTCGCCCAGCACGTACGCGCTCCTCTCGGACGGGAGCGAAAGTAGGAGCTCGTGCTTTTGGGATTCTATGAGCGGCCTGACCGTTTCCACGGCCGCTCGGACGACGTCCGCCAGATCGATGCGGGCCTTGGAGAGCTCGACCTTACCCGAAGTGACGCGGGCGATGTCGAGTAGCTGGTCGAGCAGTTGGCGGATGCGCTTGGTCTGCCTGACCATCATGCCGTGCAGCTCCTCGAGCCGCGCGCGATCATCCTGCACGTCGCCCAGGAGATCGAGGCCATGCACGATAGCGGACAGCGGATTGCGGAGCTCGTGACCCAGCATGGCGAGAAACTCGTTCTTACGGCGGTCCGCCTCCGACAGTTCGGTGCCGCGCTGCCGCAACTCATTTTCCAACCGCTTGCGCTCGGTGATGTCGAGAGTGATCGCCACGGTGCGCAGTGGGCGGCCGGCGGCATCTCGGACGAGATGGACGGTGACGTAGACCCAGACGATCGTCGCATCTTTCCAGATGAGGCGCTTCTCGATTTCGAAGGATTCGATCTCGCCCCGAACCAGTCGGGAATAACCGTCCCAGTGCCCCGGTAGATCGTCGGGGTGGATCAAGTCGAGGAATGTCGTGCCGACCAATTCCGCCGCGGTGTAGCCAACGATTCGCGCGAACTGCTCGTTGACGCGCAACAACCGGCCTGTCTCTGGGTCGGCCTCGCTCACGCCGACGATGGTCGACTCGAACATGGCGCGGTACCGTGCCTCGCTCTCGCGCATGGCATGCTCGCTGCGTTTGAGCAAGTCGATGTCCATCAGCACGATCACCGCGCCATCCACCTTGTTGTCCAACGTCATGTAGGGGCGCACGCGCAGCAGATGCCAGCGGCCGGCGTGGTCACGCACCTCGCGTTCCTGCTCTCGCACGTCAAAGATGACTTCGGTGCTGAGAACTTCCAGGTCGAGCGGGGATCCCGCGGCGTCACCGAGAACGAGGTTGTGCCGGAAGTGGCCGATCGGCCGCCCCGTGTCGGCGGTCAGCAGCTCGAACTGCTTTTCCGCCTGCGGGCTGAAACGGCGGACGGTCAGGTCGCGACCGAGCAGGACGACGGCGAGCTTGGTCGAGATCTGGAGGTTGACCAGGTCGTTGTTGAGGCGGTTGACCACGCCGGCCGCTGGCATCTGCTGCGCGTGCGCCCCTACATGA
>JANNKI010000266.1:0-3431 GCA_031396225.1 bacterium
ACGCCTCGGATTGGCCCACCATGGCCTCGGCCGCGCGATTCGCGCTGCGCACCCGGCCGAGGCGATCGAACGTGAAGATGGCGTCGAACGCCGTGTCGAGGATGGCGTGCATCCTGCGGGCGTGCCGTTCCGTGATCTCGATCTCGCGCCGGGCGAGACCCGTGGAGTACGAACGACGCCACATGAGCGCGATGGCGATGAACACACCGAACAGCATGAGATTCATGAACACGAGCGCCTGGCGGACGGAAGCCATGCCCGACGTCATCTCGGCGCGGCTCGCCTGAGCCACGAAACCCCAGCCGGCGTTCTGCAGCGGGCGGGTCACGGCCCAGGTCGCGTCGCCTCCCTGCCCCGGCAGCTGCACGCGGGACGACACCCCGGTGGCGGCCATCGCGGCGGCCATGGAGGCGGGGTCCGTCATGGGCGCGCGCGTGCCGGCGCGCGTGCCGCCGGCAATCGAGAGCCCGGTGAGGACCAACACGTCCTGGCCGGCCGGCTCCACGAGGTACGCACCGCTCGAGGCTCCGAACCCGGGCCACTGCTTGAGCAAGGGCTGCAACGTCTGCGACAGGTCGGCGGAGAACACCACGACATTCCCGGTCCGGCCCGACGCGGGCAGGGGCACGGCGACGGCCAGCTTGCCGCCCTGCGGACGACTCCATGTCGGCTGGCCGGTGGCGACCGCCGCGATCCCGGCTTCGCGGTGCAACGCGGCCTGACGTTCCGAGCGCGCCTGCCACTCGTGGAGCGTGCGGCCCTGGTCGTCGAGCACGACGACGTTGTGGAACTCGAAGCCAGCGGCGCGCACGAAGAGTTCGTCCAGGAGGTGACGGCGATCGGATTCGGACGCTCCCGCGCGAACGGCGTTCGCGGCCGACACGATATAGGGGTCGCGCGCGATGCTGTTGGCCTCGCGCTGGAGCACGCCGAGCACATGATCGACGTCGGCGCGGCGCACGTCGGCGGCCGCCTCGAGTCGGCCCCATGCCTCTTTCTCGATGCGCGTGTCGGCGTCGTGCCACAGCTTCATGTTGAGCGCGACGACACCGAGACCCAACAGGAGGGCGAAGCCCGACAGGATCCGCACGCCCTCGCGCCGCACGTCGAGCCCGTACGACAGCAGGAACGACGAGACGGTCCGGGAGTGGCCCTGTTCGGGTCCACCCATCCCCTGGGGGGAGTGCGCAGGCGGCTTCGTCATGGTCAGCGCGTCCTTGGGCCTCATGGCGTGAAGGCCCCCGACCGGGTGGCGGGGGGCCATCGCCGTCATCGGCTCGGCGCGCGGCGAAGCTGAGGCAAAAGTGGCCGGCGGCCCGGCCGACCCGGTGCGGCCCGGGCCGGAATACTCAGGCGCCCTGCTGCTGCCAATAACGAGGTCTCATGTTCGCAGCCAGCACGCGCTTCCGGATCCGCAGCGAGCTCGGGGTGATCTCCAGCAACTCGTCTTCGCGGATCCACTCCAGCGCCTGCTCCAGGGACATCTTCTTGGTCGGAACCAGGCGCACGGCGTCTTCACCCTGCGATCGCATGTTGGTGAGCTTCTTCTCGCGCACCATGTTCACGTCCATGTCCTGCTCGCGGGAGTTCTCGCCCACGACCATCCCCTCGTACACTCGATCATTCGGCGCCACGAAGATCTCGCCGCGGTCCTGCACGTGCTCGATCGCGTACGGCGTGACCTTGCCCGTCCGGTCGGCCACCAGCGCGCCCGTCGTCCGGTGTGGGATCTCGCCCTGCCACGGCGACCAGCCGTCGAACAGGTGATTCAGCAGTCCGGTGCCGCGCGTGTCGGTGAGGAACTGGCTGCGGAAGCCGATGAGCCCACGCGACGGGATCCGGAACTCGAGGCGCACGCGGCCGGTGCCATGGTTCACCATGTTCGTCATGCGACCACGGCGCGTGCCGATCTTCTGCGTGACCACTCCAACGAACTCCTCCGGACAGTCGATCACCAATTTTTCCATCGGCTCCTGCTTCACGCCACCCTCGACGCGAATGATGACCTCCGGCTTGCCGACGGCCAGCTCGAAGCCCTCGCGGCGCATCATCTCGATGAGGATCGCCATCTGCAGTTCGCCACGGCCCGACACCTCGAACGCGTCGGGCGTCTCTCCCTGCTCCACCTTGAGGCTCACGTTCGTGAGCAGCTCGCGCGTGAAACGCTCCTTGAGATTGCGCGACGTGACGTACCTGCCCTCGGTGCCCGCGAACGGCGAGGCGTTCACGCAGAACACCATGCTCACGGTCGGCTCGTCCACCAGGACGGGCGGAAGCGGCTGGGGGTTCTCGGGGTCCGTCACGGTTTCGCCGATGTGCACTTCCTCGAAACCCGCGAGCGCGACGATCTCCCCGGGTCCGGCCTCCTGGACCTCGGTTCGTTCGAGGCCTTCGAACACGTAGAGGTTCGTGACCCGGGACCTCACCTGGCTGCCGTCGCGGCGCACGAGCATCACGTCCTGGCGGGGCTTCAGCGAGCCATTGACGATGCGCCCGATCGCGAGCCGGCCCACGTAATCGGAGTAGTCCATGTTCAGGATCAGCATCTGTAGCGGCATCGCCTCGTCGTAGCGCGGGGCCGGGATGGTCTTGACGATCGCGTCGAACAGCGGCTTGAGCTTGAAGTTCTCGCCGTCGGGAGTCAGCCGGCACACACCTTCGCGAGCGATCGTGTAGAGCACCGGGAAGTCGAGTTGGTCCTCGTGCGCGTCGAGGTTGATGAACAGGTCATAGATCTCGTTCAGGACCTCCTGCGGCCGCGCGTCCTTGCGGTCGATCTTGTTGATCACCACGATCGGCTGCAGGCCCAGCTCGAGAGCCTTGCGCAGCACGAAGCGCGTCTGGGGCAGCGGCCCCTCACTGGCGTCCACCAGCAGCAACACGCCGTCCACCATCTTGAGCGTGCGCTCCACCTCGCCCCCGAAGTCCGCGTGGCCCGGCGTGTCCACCACGTTGATCTTGATCTCCCCGAAGCGGACCGAGGTGTTCTTGGCGAGGATCGTGATGCCCTTCTCGCGCTCGAGGTCGCTCGAGTCCATGACCCGCTCAACGACCTCCTGATTCTCGCGGAATACACCGCTCTGCCACAGCATGGCGTCCACGAGCGTGGTCTTGCCATGGTCCACGTGGGCGATGATGGCGATGTTTCGAAGCTGCTCGCGGATCGCCATGGGCTTCGGGGTCAGGGGCTTCAAGGGTGCACCTCCAAAAGGTCACGGGCGATGAGGAACGAGCGCAGCCGCTCCCATTGCCCCGGGCGTTCGTAGAGAGAGTCGTAGGAATAGAGCGCGACGGCGGGGAATCCCAACGCGCGCGCGGCCTTGATCTTCACCGCCGCGGTGGAAAGCGACGTGTTGTACATGGCGATGCCCGGCACCAGCCGGTCCACGCCGAGCTGTCGGCTCACGGCCGTGAGCTCGCCGAGCACCGTC
>JANNKI010000319.1:0-2769 GCA_031396225.1 bacterium
GACTCCATTTGCACCGCTGTTCTCGGCCTGATGCGGTGGAGGTCTGAACGGAATCCGGCGGTCTCCGCGACCGCCCGAGGCCGAACGGCTCGAGTCGGGCTCGCTCGCACGGTGGCCGAAGCTCGGACGGCACTTGAGCCCAGCCCGATAACTCGCTGGCGGAATGCCAGGTACGGGCGGCTCGTTTCAGCGCTCGGAGAATCGATCCGTGGCGGCCACGAGCGCGCGCGAGTTGGGTGCGTCGAATGCGCTGTGCCCCGAGTCGGCGGTGATCACCAGCTCGGCCTCCGGCCAGGCGCGGTGCAGCGCCCACGCGCTCTCGGCCGGGCACACCACGTCGTAGCGGCCCTGAACGATCACCGCGGGGATGTGGCGGATGCGCGGGACGTCCCGCAGCAGTTGGTCGTCCGCCTCGAGGAAACCGCGATTCATGAAGTAGTGCGCCTCGATGCGGGCGAAGACGAGCGCGAACTCATCCTCTTCATAGTGGTCCGCCAGGCCCGGGTCGGGCACCAGCTTGCTCGTGGCTCCCTCCCACCCGGCCCAGCGCTTGGCCGCGGCCAGGCGCACGTCACGATCGGCGTGCGTGAGTCGGGCGTGATAGGCGCTCACCATGTCGCCACGTTCGGCCTCGGGGATGTGGTTCCAGTAGGGCTCCCACAGGTCGGGGTAGAGCGCCGACGCGCCACGCTGGTAGAACCATTGGATCTCCTGGCGGCGGAGCAGGAAGATCCCACGCAGCACCATCTCCGTGACGCGATCCGGATGCTTCTGCGCGTAGGCCAGCCCCAGCGTGGAGCCCCAGCTGCCGCCGAACACCTGCCAGCGCTCGATGCCAAGATGGGTACGCAGCTTCTCGATGTCGGCCACCAGGTCCCACGTCGTGTTCTGCTCGAGCGAAGCCGCAGGCGTGCTCTTGCCACAGCCGCGCTGGTCGAACACCACGACCCGGTAACGCGCTGGGTGGAAGAATCGCCGCATGCCGGGCGAGGAGCCACCGCCGGGGCCGCCGTGAAGGAACACCACCGGCTTGCCGGCCGGGTTGCCGGACTGCTCGTACGCGATCTCGTGAAGATCCGAGACGCGCAGGCGTCCGGTGTCAAAAGGCTCCAGGGCCGGATAGGCCCAGGTGAGCGGATCCTTGAGCGGACTGTGCATTGCGGGCTCCGGGGCAAGAGGGGGCGCGGGGAATCGCCCCGCGCCCCACATGTCATCGAGGTCGAACGAATCCGAGCTAACGCGCCATCACCACCCGTGACGTGAACACGTGGCCGTTCGTGACCAGGCGTGCGAAGTACATACCATTGCTCGGCACCCCGCCGTCGTCGTTCACCGCCCACGTGCGCGTGTGCCAGCCCGCGGGTTCCTCGCCGCTGACCAGCGTGGCCACCCGGCGGCCGGTCACGTCGAAGAGGGCCAGGTCCACCCGTCCGGACACCGGCAGTCCGAAGCGGAAACTCGGCCGACCCGGCGAGGGATTGGCGCTCGCCAGCGCGAATGAAAGCTCCCGCGGCGCGGCGGGCTCCACCGAGACCGGCGTGCAGTCCACGGCGTTCGGGCCCAGCGCGAGGAACGGCGGGGAGTCGAGGTTGTTGAACGTGAGCTCGGAGATCTGCCAACCGGGTCCGCCCGCGGCGGCATCGGTGGCGACGCGGAATCGCACGAGCACGACCTGGCCCTGATAGGTCGCACCCAGGCTGGCCGTGGTGGTCACGAGCGCCGGATAGCCCGCGCTCTGTCCCACGTACGCCGCCCGCCCGCCCAGCGGATTGCCCGACAGGTTGAAAAGCGTGCCACCGTAAAGCGTGCTGAGCGAAAAGCCGATGTCCGTCCAGGTCGTGCCGCCGTCCGTGGAAAGCTCGACCACTCCGCCGTCGTAGAAGTTGCTGGCGTCTCGCTCGAAGTCGAACGAGTGCGTGAACGTGAACGAGAAGTTGCCGGCGGCCGAGACGGACAGCGGCGGTGACGTCAGCGTGTGGTCCGAGATGTCGCCGTAGTCCTGTCCGAAGAAGCGATGGTCGTTCGGGCCTGCCTCGATCACGGTCCACTCCCCGTCCCCCACCGGCGTGCCGCCCGGCAGCCACGGCGACGACTGCGTCTCCACGGTCTCGGTGAACGAGGGCACCTCGTCCACGTTGCCCATGACCGTGACTGTCGTGCTGTAGGGCCCGGCGATGGCGAGCGCGGGGTCGTCGTAGCTGGCGATCACGTCCACGGCCTCGGGGCCCACGGCGCCGCTCAACTCCACCGGGACCGACACGTTGGCCACGCCGAACGGCGGCAGTGGGCCGAACGCACGAACGTTGCCCGAGGGAAACATGACGTTGGGATTGCTGCTCGAGAGCGTCACGGTGGTGTTGCTGAGGAGCACCGAGCCGCTGTTCATGAGCGTGAGCGTGAACTGCGCGATCTCGCCGTTGTCGAGGTAGCCATCGGAATCGCAGTCCCGGAACGAAGGGCTGAGGTCCTGAGTCACCACCGAGAGGAAGCCTCCCGTGACGAAGCTTTCCACGACAGTGGCGTTGTCGGGATCGAACCGGTCCGGCGCGACGGCGCCCGCGCCCGCGCCCCGTTTGGCGAACGCGGTCCAGAACGCCTGGAAGTCGTAGTCATCGGAGGCGAGCGCGGCCATCAACAGCGCGTCGCGCGCCTCGAGCAGCGTTGGCGCGTTGGGCGTGAGCTTGTAGGCCAGCACGAGGTAGTCGCGTATGCGCTGCTGAGCCTGCGTGAAGGTGAGTCGCACGTTGTCGCGCAACAGCGCCGCGTAGC
>JANNKI010000334.1:0-4791 GCA_031396225.1 bacterium
CGACCAGCCGAGCACCCCAACGCGCGCGATGTCCATCTCCGGGTGGCGGCCGCAGAGCTCGCGCAGCGCCGCCACGTGGTCGGCGAGCGCGGGGCCGATCAGATCGCCGCGGATCGCGCGCTCGAACGACCGCCCGCGATAGGGCGTTCCGCGGCCGTCCACCGAGACCACGATGAAGCCCTGGTCCGCGAGCCACTGTTCGCGCAGGTAATGCCGCCCGTTCCGCAGCACGCGCTGGCCGTGCGGCCCGGCGTAGGCCCAGTCGATCACGGGGTAGCGCCGGCCCGGCTGGAAGTCGCGCGGCCGCACGATGAACGCGCGCAGCGAGTCAGCACCCACGCGCGTCCACTCCACCGCGGGCTCCACTCCGGGCGATTCGGCCATGGAGCGTAGCTCGCCCACGCGCCTGCCATTGGCGTCCTCGACCCACCAGCGCGTGTCACCGCGCTCCGGTTCCAGCGTGCGAACGCGCAGCGCTCCCGTTGGCGAGAACACGGCGCTCTCGAGGCCGGCCTGACGGGCGGGGAACGCGTACGAAGAACGGGTCCGTCTCGCCTTCCATGGCCGCTTCAAGTCCACGCTCCACAGGTGCTTCTCGCTCGACTCGTCGCTCGCGATCACCCACGCCACGCCACGCACGCGATCCACCCACGTGACGGCGCGCACGCGCACACCGGGTGGCGTGAGCCGGCGGCTCGTGCCGTCGGCATGCTGGAGCCGCAACTCGGGCCCGGTGTCGTCGCGTTCGCTCATCCATACGAACGTTCGACCATCGGCGAGCCACGCCGGCACGCCCGTCGGCAGGTTGAGCCACGCGTCGTCACGCTCGCCGAGGATGGTCGTTGTACGCCCCGTCGCCGGGTCCACGCTCAGGAGCGAAGCCGACTGCTGAGTGCGGTTCATCACATGAATGGTGAGCGGGCCGGCCTCTGGCCAGGTCACACGGCAAAGGTAGGGCCATGCCTCGCGATCCCACTGCACCCACACGGGCGGTCCGCCCGCCGCGGGGAACACCGCGAGGCGCACTTCGGCGTTCGCGTGGCCCGGGCGCGGATACGGGTTCCGCTCCGGGGCGCGAGTCGGGTTCGCGTGGTCGAGGATGCCGAGTCGCTCGAGCGCACTCACATCCGTACGCTGCACCGCCAGCCATCGCGAATCGGGCGACCACCAGAAGCCCTCGTGCCGGTCCATCTCCTCCTGCGCCACGAACTCGGCGAGCCCGTAGGAGACGCCCGCGCTCTCGGGGGCCGCGAGCACGCGTTCCACGCCGGTCGCCACGTCGAGCACGCGCATCGCGCCGGCACGCACGAGTCAGACGCTGCCACCGTCGGGCGAGAGTCTCGCCTCGTCAGCGGCGGCGCCACCCGGCGCGCCGAGTTCGCGCACCTCGTGGCCGGGACGCGAGAGCAGGAACACCCGGCCCGAATAAGGCACGAGCACCCGGCGGCCGTCCTTCGAGAGCTGGAACGACGACAGCCCCGCCGCGGTCTGGCGGAGCCGCTCACGCTTCGCGCGCTCCTCGCTCGAGAGCGACTCCGTCGCGCCACCCAACAGGCGAGCGCCGGTGAGCAACTCACGCTCGGCTCCCGTGCGTGCGTCCCACGCCCACAGGGACTGAACGCGGTCGCGCGGGCCCGAGCGCAGGAACAGCACTTCGCTCACGTCGTGCGGGATGGCGATGGCCGTGGGCTGGCCGGAGCGGAAGCCGCGGGTGAGCGCCCAGCGATCGATGAAGTCGGAGGCCGCGTCCGCGAGCGAGGGCGCGACGATGCACGGCGCGAGGACGCAGGCGCACGACAGCAGCAGGGTTCGCGAGAGAACGTGGCGCACGGTCGCGAGTCTAGCGATGGACGGTCGCGTCGTCAGCCTCGAACACACCGCTCGACGCCCGGCGCGGCCGGGCCCGCGCCGGGCGCGCTCAACCCTCGAGTTCGCCCGTCGTGCGCGAGACACGCGGGCGACGTCGCTTGAGGATGGGACCGAGCGGCGCGTAGAGCTCGCCACCCAGGCGCCCGACCGGTGTGAGCTTCACGGGATCCACGCGGCCGTCGCTGAGCACTTCGTCGCGCACGCGGGCCAATACCACCTCTCCCACCACCAGGAAGCTGTTGCCGAGCGCGATCTCTCGGTACAGCCGGCACTCGAGCTGGAGTGGCGACTCGGCCACGTACGGCGGCCGCACGCGCTCGCTCGGCGCCGGGGTCAGGCCGGCGGCGCCGAACTCGCTCGTGGCGCGCGGCCATTCCCCGGCCGTCTGCACCATGGCGTCGAGCAGGGCCTCGCTCACCACGTTCACCACGAACTCCCGGGTCTCGCGGATGTTGCGAAGCGTGTCTTTCGGGTCGGCCTCGCGATCGTTGATCGCGAGGGTCACGAGGGGCGGCTCGCTCGAGACGGCGTTGAAGTACGAGAATGGCGCCAGGTTGGTGCCGCCATCAGCGCCGATCGTGGACACGAACGCGATCGGTCGCGGCACCACGGCCGAGATGAGGAAGCGATAGACCTCGTGGGTCGGCAACGTGCGGGGGTCGAGGATCATCTCGCCACTCTAGTGGCCTTCCCGGGATCCTGCATCAGCGCGGCACGTGCGCGTGAAGCGGCGCGCATGCGAGCCCGGGCCCGCATGCGCGCGAATGGGTCGCGTCTCGGCTCAGCGACGTCCGCCCGGGCCCGCGGTGGCCATGGGCCCGAAGCCCGGCCGCGCGGTGCCGCGATGGCACGTGGTGCAGTTGATGCCCGGCTTCTCGCTCTTGATGTTCTTGATGGCCGGGAGCAGTTCGTCGTTGATCCGCCCGGTCATGGCCATCATGTCCCGCGTGATCTGCTTGGTGGGCTTGTCGTCGTCGTCCCAGTGACCGAGCACGTGGCAGTGCTGGCAGCGCACGCCGAGCGACCGGCCGAAGCCCATGTTCATCGTGCGCAGGACCTGCTCCACGGTCCGGCCCTTCATGACCTTGAGGTTCTTGAACACGCTCTCGGCCGGCGCGGACTCCCGGCCGACGTAGTGCTGCAACAGGTCCTTCATCAGGCTGTCCCGCTCGGCGACGAACGAATCGACCGGCGCGGCCATCGCCCCCATCGGCGGACGTCCGCCCGGAGGCCCGCCGGGGGGGCCGCCAGGGGGCCCGCCAGGGGGCCCGCCCGGAGGCCCGCCAGGGGGCCCGCCCGGAGGCTGCGCCTCGACGTGATGGATGAACGACAGACTGGCGGCGACCACGAACGCGGTCGCGAAGATACCTACGATGGTGCGGCGCATGCGTCCTCCACTTGCGGCCCCATGCCGCAGGCCGGAGAGCTTGCGGTGCAGGCGGGTCCCGCACCACGGGCGAGTGTACGAATGTGGGTGGGAGTCCGACCAGTGCGTGCCGCCCCGGCGTCGGGTATCATCGCCCGCCTTCATCCCACCCCCTCCCCCCCAGCTCCCGAGAACCCCCGACCCCATGCTCCGAGCCGGAATCGTCGGTCTGCCCAACGTGGGCAAGTCCACGCTGTTCAATGCCGTGACCCGCACGCGCAAGGCCGAGGCGGCCAACTACCCGTTCTGCACCATCGACCCCAACGTGGGCATCGTCACGGTGCCCGACGCGCGCCTGTTCGAATTGCAGAAGGTCGCCAGGACCAACGTGGTGATCCCCGCGGTCATCGAGTTCGTGGACATCGCCGGGCTGGTGAAGGGCGCCAGCCAGGGCGAGGGACTCGGCAACAAGTTCCTCACGCACATCCGCGAGGTGGACGCCATCGTGCAGGTGGTGCGCTGCTTCGAGGACGCGGACATCCACCACGTCTCGGGCTCGCTGGACCCGGTGCGAGACATCGAGGTGGTCCACACCGAGCTGATGCTCGCGGACCTCGACACGGTGGTGCGCCGGCGCGAGCGCGTGTCGAAGGACGTGAAGCGCGGCGACAGGACCGCCGTGGCCGAAGAGGTGGTGTTGGCCAAGCTCGAGGCCGCACTCGCCGTGGGCAAGTCCGTACTCGTGGCGGAGCTGACCCCCGAGGAGCGTGCGATCGCCGAGACGTTCTTCCTGCTCTCCGACAAGCGCACCATCTTCGCCTGCAACGTGCGCGAGGCCGACCTCGCCACGGCCGATTCGAACCCCTACGTGATGAAGGTGAACGAATACGTGAACACGCACCTCGCGTGCGAGGCGGTGGTGATCAGCGCCCAGATCGAGAGCGACCTGGTGGATCTCTCGCTCGAGGACGCGGCCGAGTTCCTCGAGCACCTGGGCGTTCAGGAGAGCGGCATCGGCGCGTTGATCCGTGCCGCGTACCACCTGCTCGGTCTGCGAACGTATTTCACCGCGGGCGAGAAGGAAGTCCGCGCATGGACCATCCACGCGGGCGACACGGCGCCCAAGGCCGCTGGCGTCATCCACAGCGATTTCGAGCGCGGTTTCATCAAGGCCGAGACGGTCGCGTACGCCGACCTCATCCGCTGCGGCTCCATCGCGGCGGCCCGTGCGGAAGGCGACTACCGCGTGGAAGGCAAGGGGTACGTCGTCGCGGACGGGGACGTGATGCTGTTCAAGTTCGCGGTGTGACGCCCTCCCGGGCCCAGAGCTGGGCCAGGTGCAGGACCACTTTCACCGCGAGCTCCATGTCCTGCACCGAGACCCATTCCAGGCGCGAATGGAAACGGTGCTGTCCCGTGAAGATGTTCGGGGTCGGCAGCCCCATCTCGGACAGGATCGAGCCGTCCGTGCCGCCGCGGATGCGGCCGTCGAGCGGCGCGACCCCGGCCTGGCGGATCGCCTCGCGGGCCAGTTCCACGACGCGGGGATGCTTCGT
>JANNKI010000346.1:0-7569 GCA_031396225.1 bacterium
CGAAGCCGCGCACCGTCGCGAAGCCGCGCAAGGCCGCGAAACCGCGCAAGGCCGCGAAACCGCGCGCGGCCGCGAAGCCGCGCAAGACCGCGAAGCCGCGCAAGACCGCGAAGCCGCGCAAAACCGCGAAGTCGCGCATCGTCGCGAAGCCACGTCACGCGGCGGCGCACCCCGCTCCGGTCCCGCCGACATTCTCGGTGCAGCGAGCCGGCGCCAGCGCACGCCAGGAACTGTTGTTCGAACTGCAGCGCGCTCGCGCTTCCGTGAAGGCCGCCACTCAGGGCCTGTCCGCCGGCACCGCCGAACGTCCGATCGCGCCCGGCAAGTGGAGCATCAAGGAGATCGTCCTGCACCTCTCGGAGCGGGACCGCGTGCGACTCGAGGAATTCGGCCGCACGCTCGGCGGCCAACCGCGCTCGTGGGCGGGGATCGAGGACCCGGAGATGGCGGCGGTGAACGAGCGGCACCTGGCGCCGTTGCGCGGGCACACGTGGGACGAAGCGGTGCGCCGCATGGACTCCCTGCGAGAGCAACTCCTGTTGAGACTGGCGGAGCTGCCGGCCCAGCCCGACGACGTCTGGCAGCGCGGACACGCGTTCGGCGACATGGTGTGGGGACTTCCCGATCACGACCGGCATCACGCGGAACAGGTCAAACGCGCACGCATCGGGGACCTGGTCCCCGTGGAGGATTGAGATGTCCGAAACGCTCGCTCCGGTGAAACCGGGCCGTCTCATCATCAACGGTCAAGCCGTTGACGCCGCCTCGGGCGCCACGTTCACCACCATGAACCCGGCCACAGAGGAGATCATCACCACCGTGGCCGAGGCCGGCGTGGAGGACGTGGACCGCGCCGTCCAGGCGGCACGCGCCGCGCTCGACGGCCCGTGGGCGAAGATGAAGCCCATCGACCGCTCGCGCGTGTTGTGGAAGCTGGGCGACCTGGTGTTGCAGAACGCCGACGAGCTGGCGCGACTGGAGACACTCGACAACGGCAAGCCCATCTTCGAGTCGCGACTCGTGGACATCGACATGGTGGCGCGCTGCTTCCACTACTTCTCGGGTTGGGCCACCAAGCTCACCGGTGACACGACGAACGTGAATCCCGCGCTGTTCACGTACACGCTTCGCGAACCGGTCGGCGTGGTGGGCGCGATCATCCCGTGGAACTTCCCGATGATCATGGTGGGCTGGAAGGTCGCGCCCGCGCTGGCCGCGGGCAATACCATCGTGGTGAAGCCGGCCGAGCTCACGCCGCTCACGGCGTTGCGCCTGGGCGAGCTGGCGATCGAGGCCGGCATTCCGGCGGGCGTGTTCAACGTGCTGTCCGGCAAGGGACGCGTCGCGGGCGAGGCGCTGGTGAAGCACCCGATGGTGAACAAGATCAGCTTCACCGGCTCCACCGAGGTCGGCCAACACCTCATGCGCACCGCGGCCGACACGCTCAAGAAGCTCACGCTGGAACTGGGTGGCAAGTCCCCGAACATCGTGTTCGCCGACGCCGACCTGGACTCCGCTTTGAAAGGCGCCACGGCCGGGATCTTCTACGGCAAGGGCGAAGTGTGTGGCGCCGGCTCGCGCCTGCTGGTCGAGCGGCCCGTGTACGACGAGTTCGTGGCGAAGCTGGCCGAGCGCGCGAAAAAGCTGGTGCCGGCGGACCCGATGGATCCCAAGACGCGCCTCGGTTCGCTCGTGTCGAAGGCGCAGATGGACAAGGTGCTCGGCTATGTGGAGACGGGCGTGAAGGAAGGCGCGCGCCTGATCGCCGGCGGGCAGCGCCAGCCGGTGAACGGCAAGGGCGCATTCGTGCAGGCCACGGTGCTGGCCGACGTGGACAATCGCATGAAGGTGGCGCAGGAGGAGATCTTCGGGCCGGTGCTGGCGGTGATCCCGTTCGACGGTGTGGATGACGCGGTGGCCAAGGCGAACGACGTGTTCTACGGGCTCGCATCGGGCGTGTGGACGCGCGACGTGAAGAAGGCGCACAACGTGGCGCGGCGCCTCGCCACGGGCACGGTGTGGGTGAACATGTACGGCTTCTACGATCCCGGCATGCCGTTCGGCGGCGTGAAGGGTTCGGGTTTCGGAAGGGATCTTGGAGAGGCCTGCCTGCACGAGTACACGCAGGTGAAGAGCGTGTGGTTGAACCTGGAATGACCAAAGAGTGAGGAACCGGCCATGGGCCGATTGAGCGTCGTCGTGCTGTTCACCCCCGAACTCGCACGGCAGCAGGAGTTCTACGAGAAGAGCCTCGGGCTCGCCCCGGCCGTGGCGGCGGCGCGCTGGGTGCAGTTCGGCACGCGCGACGCGGTGCTGGCGCTGCGCGCGCTCCCGACGGGCGAACGCCCGCGTATCGAGCTGGGTTTCGACGAGCCCGCGCTCGAGGCGCGCCTGGCGCTGCTCAAGGCCCGCGGTGTGGAACCCGTGGGCAGCGTGGAGGTATCCCCGGACTGCCGCATCGCGCGTGTGCTCGACCCCGAAGGCAACGTGGTTCAACTCGTGGAGCGCCGCAAGCCCACCGCGGGCGGTCATTGGCCGCGGCTGTCGCATGCCATCGTGAACGCTCAGCAGTTCGAGGCGTGCGCGCACTTCTACCACGACGCGTTGGGCTTCAAGATGACCGAGGAACGCGACCACTGGATCGAGTTCGACACCGGCGAAGCACGGCTCACGCTGCACGCCTGCCGCGACGCCGACGGCCTGCCGCTGGCGCCCGACCAGCGCGTCTCGTTCGCGCTCATGGACGACGACCTGGACGCCTGGGCCGACGAACTGCGCGAGCGGGGTGTGCGATTCGCCACGACGCCCACCGAGGAAGAACTGGGGCGCATGGCCGAGGTGGAGGACGCGGACGGCTGGTTCGTGGTGCTGCGCGGTCCGGCGCCCGAGGTGCCGCACGAGGAAGCGCTCGCCGAGCACTACGCCGACGAGGACGACACGCGCATCGAGCAGATTCGCAAGAGCGGCGAAGCCGACCCCGGCGCGCGCCCCGGATTCGGCTCGCGAAAGCTCGGCAAGAAGAAGGTCGAGCGCGTGGCCACGCGCGGCTTCGACGCCATGCAGAAGACGCGCGACGCCGATCGCGGCGGGTTCCCGCCGCGCCCGGAGCGCGCTCCCGGAGCGAGTGGAGGCTCGAGTGCGCCGCGGCCGTTCACGCCACGGCCGGACCGCCCGAGCGGAGCGAGCGGGGGCTCGAGTGCGCCGCGGCCGTTCACGCCACGGCCGGACCGCCCGATCGGAGCGAGCGGGGGCTCGAGTGCGCCGCGGCCGTTCACGCCCCGCCCCGACCGCCCGCCGGGGACGGGCGCGCCGCGTCCGTTCACTCCCAGGCCCTCCGCTGGCCCCGGCGCTCCACAGCGCCCGTTCACGCCGCGCCCCGACCGCGCTCCAGGTGGGAGCGGGGGCTCGAGCGCCCCGCGGCCTGCTGGTCCGCGTCGCGAAGGCAGCTCGCCGCCCCGCCCCGCGGGTCCGCCGCGCGGCCCGCGTCGCGACGAGGGCTGATCCCCCACCTCGAAAGGAAGCGCCTTTGCATGGAGACGCCTCGTGTCTACCTGGCGGGCGCCGTGCGCACGCCCATCGGCAACTTCGGCGGCGCGCTCGCCGCTTCGAGTGCGGCGCACCTGGGCGGCGTGGCCGCGGCCGCAGCGGTGGAGAGGAGCCGCGTGCCGCGCGAGCGCGTGGACGAGGTGCTCATGGGTCACGCGCGCCAGGCCGGGAACGGACCCAACCTGGCGCGACAGGTGGTGCGGCGCGCCGGATTGCCCGACGCCGTGCCCGCCTACACGATCAACAAGGCGTGCGCGAGCGGGTTGCAGGCCGTGGTGAGCGCGGCGCAGTCCGTGCGCCTGGGCGAGGCTCACGCCGTGCTCGCGGGCGGCACCGAGCACATGACGAGCATCCCGTATCTCGCGACCGACGTGCGCTGGGGCCGGAAGCTCGGTGACGAGCCACTGCTGGACGCGATGTATCGCGACGGCTACCTGTGCCCGCTCTGCGACCAACTGATGGGCGAGACCAGCGAGACGCTGGCCACCGAGTACGCCATCTCGCGCGAGGAGCAGGATCGCTACGCGCAGCGCAGCAACCAGCGCGCCGCGCGAGCGTGGGACGAGGGTCGATTCGCGAACGAGATCGTCCCCGTGACCGTGGGCGAGGGCAAGCGCGCGGCGGTCGTCGAGCGCGACGAGCACTTTCGTGGCGACACCACGACCGACGACCTGGCAAAGCTGCGCCCGGTGTTCCGGAAGGACGGCAGCATCACCGCCGGCAACGCCAGCGCCATCACCGACGGCGCCGCCGCGCTCGTGGTGCTGTCGGAGGCCGCGGTGCGAGAACACGGCGCGACGCCGCAGGCCGTGCTCCTGGGTGCGGTGAGCGTGGGCGTGGATCCCGCGCGCATGGGGCTCGGCCCCGTGCCGGCCGTGCGCAAGCTGCTCGCCCGGCATTCGCTCGCGCTCGAGAAGATCGACGTCATCGAACTGAACGAGGCGTTCGCTTCGCAGGTGCTGGCCTGCGACCGCGAATTGAAGTTCGACCACGAGCGGTTGAACCCGAACGGCGGCGGCATCGCACTCGGGCACCCGACGGGCTGCAGCGGCGCGCGCATCGTGGTGGGATTGGTGCACGAGCTGGCGCGGGTGAAAGGTCGCTATGGCATCGCGACGTTGTGCGTGAGCGGCGGGCAGGGGATGGCGGTGCTGGTGGAGCGCGTGTGAGCGCCGACAGCATCCTGCTCGCGGTGCGAGACGGCGTCGCCGTGGTGACGCTCAACCGCCCCGACAAGTTGAACGCGTTCGCGGGCGACATGCGCGAGCGGCTCGGCGAGGCGCTGGGCCGCGTGGCGGCCGACCGCGCCGTGCGCGTGCTGGTGATCACGGGCGCCGGCAAGGGCTTCTGTTCCGGCGGCGACGTGCATCACATGGTGGACTTGAAGGCGCGCGGCGCGGGCTTCGACGCGCTGGCGCCGCTGCTCCACGCGGGACGGACCATCGCCACGCGCCTCGCGGCGTTTAGGATCCCGGTGATCGCCGCGGTGAACGGCGTGGCGGCCGGCGCGGGCTGCAACCTGGCGCTCGCCTGCGACGTGCGGCTCGCCTCGAGCGAGGCACGCTTCGGCGAGACGTTCGTGCGCATCGGCCTGAGCCCGGACTGGGGCGGCACGTACCACCTTCCGCGTCTCGCGGGCACGGCCGCCGCACTCGATCTGTGCTGGACGGGCGAGCTCCTGGATGCCGAAGCCGCGCTGCGGCTGGGCCTGGTGCAGCACCTGTTCCCCGCGGCCGAGTTCGAGCTCCGCTGGCGCGATTACGCAGCGCGCCTGGCCGCGTCCCCGGCGACCGGCGTGCGCGCCACGAAGCGCATGATCAGGGCCTCGCGCTCTCGCACGCTCGAGCAGTGTCTCGAGGCGGAGTCCGTGGCGCAAGCGGCGTGCTGGGCGTCGGCCGACTCGGCCGAGGGGCTCGCGGCGTTCGTGGAGAAGCGCACGCCGCGATTCGGGTCGAAGCCACCGGCTGACGACGCATGCGCGCCGTCCGCGGCGGCGCGCCGGTTCGAGTGACGCGCTGGTCGAGGCTAGTTCTTGAGCAGCGAGTTCGCCCGAAGCGTGTCGCCAGCCGCCATGAACACCAGCGCGCGCTCGGCGACCGCGCGAGCGGCGGAGTCGGGCGCGGCGAGCCGATAACAGAGCAGGTCGCGCACCGCGCCATCGCGCCGCCCGCTCGCCGCACCCGCCGCTGCACGCCAGCGGTAGGCGTCGGCGTACCACGGCGCCGTGCGCAGCACCTCGTCGAGCGCACGCGCGTAGTCCTCGTTGCTGCCCCGCGCGATGTTCCGCTGCATGAGGTTGCGTTGGCCGCGCGCGCGCGACACGGTGGCGAACGGCACCTCGGGCGGGCGCGGGCCCTGCGCCGCGAGTCGCACCACGTGCTCACGCGGGATCCACTCGTTCTGGAGCGCGGGGTGCGCACCGATGCGCGCGAGTACACCCGTCCAGGCGTCGATCGCCGCACGGAGGTCGCCGCGTGCCTCCGCCTCCTGGGCGAGTGCCACCACGTCGGGCACCAGCGGGTCGGTGTCGCGCGGCACGCGCGCCGTCACCGTCACCGCGATCCGCGCGGGCACGGCGCGGCCGGCGCGGCGTGCCGGCGTGAACACCCACCAGCGCACGGCCTCGAGCGCGGCCTGGTCGAATGGCGCAGCGGGACGCGAGACGCCGGCCTCGCGCACCGTTCCCGTGCTGTCCACGAGCACGCACACCTCGACCGAGTCGTCCTCGGCCTGCTCCAGCATCTCGTTCGAGTAGTTGAGCCTCACGGCCGAGCGCAACACGGGCAGTTGGTCGGGAGCCTCCCCGGCGAGCGGTTCACAGCTCGTGGCGATGCGCGCCTGCACGGCGGGGGCAGCCGCCACCGCGACCGGCTTCCCGTTCCGCGCCGCGCTCGCGCGCGCCGCGGGGGCGAGCAGCGCGGCGAGCAGCGCGGTGGACCCTGCCATGAAGGCGGGCCAGCGACGGAACGAGGAATGGCGCATGGGCCACTCATCGTACCCGCCGTCCAGCCGAGGCGTTGTCAGGAGGAGGTGGAGGATCGCGCTGCCGCGGCTAGGGCTTGACCGCCCGCACTTTCACGGAAGTCACCGCCGAGAACGCCTGCCGCTCCATGCTCCCCGCGGGCAGGTTGTCCATTCCCACGGCGTAGCCCTGTTCCTCCACCACGCGCACGTCGGCGAAGCCGGCGTCACGCACGAGCTGGAGGTACTCGTCCTTGAGCGACGCGCCCGCGACGCAGCCCACGTAGAGGTCCACGTGTCGCCGCATCTCGTCGTTGAGGGGCCGCGTGAGCACCAGGTCCGACACCACGAGCCGGCCGCCGGGCTTCAGGACGCGCAGTGCTTCGCGGAACACCTGCGGCTTCTCGGGAGACAGGTTCACGACGCAGTTCGAGATGATCACGTCCACGCTCGCGTCGGCCACGGGCAGGTGCTCGATCTCGCCCAGGCGGAACTCCACGTTCGTGGCGTTCACCCGGGCCCGATTGGCGCGCGCACGCTCGAGCATGGCAGGCGTCATGTCCACGCCGATCACCCGGCCGCTGGGGCCCACCTCGCGCGCGGCGAGGAAGCAGTCGATGCCACCGCCGCTGCCCAGGTCCAGCACGGTCTCACCGGGCTGGAGTGCCGCGTGAGCGAGCGGATTGCCACAGCCCAGCCCGAGATCCGCTCCCTCCGGGATCGCGGCGCGCTGCTCCGACGTGTAGCCCAATGCCGCGAGCGCGGCCTCGTCGTTCGCCTCGGCGCCACAGCAACCACAGCCGCAACTGCCGCCCTCGGCGACCGCCCCATACTTCTCGCGCACGACGCTGCGCGGATCGGCGCCGACGGCGAGCGTCTCGACGGGTTTGGCCTCGACGGCCGGACCCGCGTGCGCCTGCGCCTTGTCACCCCCACAGCAGTCGTCACCGCAGCAAGCGCCAGCGGTCGGCTCGGTCACCAGGGGAAGCGTGCTCTTCTCGGACATGACGGATCTCCTTGGGGGACGCCGACGACGATCTGGCCGGCGGGGGGGTACGATCA
>JANNKI010000402.1:0-2320 GCA_031396225.1 bacterium
CGTTGTAGGCGCGCGGAGCGCGGTCTAGAGTCGGATTCGAGCCGCACGCACCGTGACTTCGGAGGCCCCGCCATGCATCGCGCCCAGACCCGCCTGCTCGCCGCCGCGCTTGTCGGGCTGTGCCTGGGGATGGCAACAGCCACGGCCGCCACGCGGTCGCCGGTCGCGGAGGCTGCGCCGGATTTCCCGTCCGGCTGCGAGTCGGACCGCATCCAATCGCGGCTCGCCTCGCCGGACTCGGCCGACGTGGCGCGCGCCTGCGGCAACCTGCGCATGCCATGGGGCTATCGTGGGTGGTACGGGCGGCAGCGCACGATGCGCTCCTATGGCCAGCGTGCCGCGGGCGGTGACTGGGCGCGGCGGCTGACCGCCCTGCTGCGCGATGCACCGGTGGACACGATCTACCGCGTGCCGGGCATCGAGTTCTCGTGCGACCCCGCGGCCGGCTCGTCGGCCTATCTCGTGCGCGTGCATCGTGGGGACCAGACGACGGCCGTGCTGCTGCGCTTCGACCTGGGCGTGGCGCTCCTGTTCGCCGCAGAGGAGCCGCTCGGGATGATGCGCCTGGACTCCGTCGGCGACTCGCTGTGGGCGCTGCTCGCCGAGACGCTCGAGGACGACCCGGTGCTGCGCCGGCCCCGCCCCGCGCCGAGTGCGGCGCTGCTCGCGGAGCCGCACGCGCTGGGCGAGTTCGTGCAGGTGGACACGCCGCCCCGGATGATGGGCCGCGGGCGCGAGTTGCCCTACTACCCACGGGCCGCGCGCGAGAAAGGCATCCAGGGCACCGTGTTCGTGCTGGCGCACGTCGTCGAGGACGGCGCGGTGGACGACGCCGTCGTGCATGCCGGCCCGGTCGAGCTTCGGGACGCCGCGCTCGAGACGGTGTGGGGCATGCGCTTCAAGCCGGCGCGCGCCCAGGGCAAGCCCGTCGCGATGTGGACGATGGTGCCGACGGCGTTCAGCCTGCACCGCTGACGCGGCACGCGGCTAGGCCTCGGGCGTGTCGCCCCTGGGCGCGTCGCCCTCGCTCGGCCCGGCCGACTCGCCCGGCTGCTTCTTTCCGCAATGGCAGTCGCCGCACTTGTGGTACGGGCCCGGCGGCAGGTCGTCGTAGGCGATCTTGTGTTCTGCGCCCTCGTCGTCGCGCACCCACACGGTCTCGCCGTAGGCCTCGGTGCGCGTGACCACGACCGCTCCCTTGCCAGTCGAGATCTTCGTGCCCACCGGCGGCAGCTTGGCGGCGCTGTCGCGGTACTGGGCCAGCTCGTAGGAGAGGCAGCACATCAGCCTGCCGCAGGCACCCGAGATCTTCGTGGGGTTCAACGACAGGTTCTGCTCGCGCGCCATCTTCAGAGTGACCGGGTGGAAGCCCTTCATCCAGGTGGAGCAGCAGAACGCGCGGCCGCACGGGCCGCAGCCGTCCACGCGCTTGGCCTGGTCCCGCACGCCGATCTGGCGCAACTCGATACGCGTCTGGAACCGGTTCGCCAGGTCCTTCACCAACTCGCGGAAGTCCACGCGCTGCTCGGCGGTGAAGTAGAACGTGACGCGGTTCCGGCGGAACGCCACCTCGACCTCGGACAGGTCCATCTTCAACTCGCGCGTCTCGATCCGCTGCCGGCAGTAGTCGTACGCCTCGGACTCGAGCGCCAGATTGTGATCTTCCTGGTCGAGGTCTTCCTCCTCGACCTTGCGAATGATCTCGCGCGTGACGTTGCCGGGCTTCTTCAAGGCGATCAGCGTGGGATCCTTGAGGATCACGTTGGCGAGCGATTCACCATGCTCGCCCTGCACCACGACACGATCGCGAAGGCGCAACCACAGGTTGCGCGAGTTCAGGTAGAACTCCCGGCGCGAACCGCGCAGGGAGACCTGGATGATCTCCGACATGGTCGGACCTCTATGGCGGACGCGGGGTCCGCCTCACGCCGCCCGTTGAGGCGGCTGGAGCTTGGCGTTGGTGGGAAACGGTCTCCCTCGGCGAACGGGCGATCGGCCTCCCGGGCGCATCGGGCTATGGGGCAGGCCCCCCGCAGGGGGCTCGTGTGGCCGGAACTCTAGCAGAACCGGACGCGCTCCGGGCTCCGGCTGGGGGCGGCCCGGCAGGGCCCGTCCTACACGTCCCAGCGGGCCGTGGCGTGCGCCGGCCAGGCGAGCTCGCCCATGCGGTCGCCTGCCACGCGGGAGAGCGCCGAGAACAACGTCAGGTCGGCCGACACGTTGCCATCGATGCCGCGGAGCGCTTCCTCCAGCACCAGCAGCCGGCGGCGGATCTCGCTGGCATCGAGCCCTCGCGAGAGCGCGCGCAACTCCGCGAGCT
>JANNKI010000407.1:0-5650 GCA_031396225.1 bacterium
CCGCCTCCGGAGGCAACGGTCCAATGAACGCGCCGCCCGGCACCACTTCGAGCCGTCCCTCCGCCCGCACCACGTAGGCCGCGTTCGCGCGCGGCTCGCCCAGCGGCTCGCGCGTGACCACCGCCAGGTAACCCGCCGGGAGCCCCGGCGCTCGCGAGGCCTGCGCCATGTCGAGCGGGAACGCGAATGGCCGGCGCAGGCGAACGAAGCGTTCGCGGGCCTGCGCGGCGTCGTGCCCGTAGAGCGACGGATCCAGGCTCAGCGTGTTCACCACCAGTTCGGCGCCGGGACGCACGCCGTCGCCGGGATCGGTGGCCGCCGCCAGCACCGGCACGCGCAGCCGACCCGCATCGCGCGCGGGGTCGCCATCGGGACGCTGCGGGTTGGCCGCGGCGCCCGCGTCGGTGACCGCGAAGCCCGCGCGCAGGCGTTCCCACGCTCCGAGCATGGCCTCGTGGTCGGCGCGACCATTCCGGCCGCGGCTCTTCACGCGGGCCCAGGAGCGGTAGAGCTGTTCGTAGCCACCGTCCCCGAGGGCCGCGGCGATACGTGCCGCCACGGCCTCGCCGGGCACCTTGCGGCCGTGCTCGATGTTGAACAGGAACGAGGTGGCCAGTCCGCCGGCGGCTTCCGAGAGCTTCTTGTACGACAGCCCCTGCGCCAGACGCAGCGTGCGGATGCGGAGCGCGACCGGGTCGTCGGCGACGGCGGGCGAGTCTTGCACGCGGGTGATACTGGTCATGCGGGCAAGCTATCGCGTTCTCCCATGGGATGCCAATTGCCCGCGGTCTCCGCCGCATCGGCGCGCCCGTCCGCGGGGTACCCGCGCACAGTGCGGGTCTGGGCGCGTCCGGCCCCGCTCGCTTGTCGCTTGTCGCGCGCGAGCCTAGCCTCGCCGCGTTCCCGCTCCATTCCCTCACCAGGAGGCTCCATGCCGCGTCTCACAGCGCTCGGGCCAGCACTGTTGCTGTTGCTGCTGGCCGCGCCCGCACCCACGCTCGCGGCGGGTGCACGCACCGCGGGCAAGTCCGCGCCCGCACTCTCGCCCGCCACCTACCCGGTGCAACGCTACACGCTCGCCAACGGGCTCACCGTGATCATGCACGAGGACCACACGGTGCCCGTGGTGTGCTTCTGGCAGTGGTACAAGGTGGGCTCGCGCAACGAACGCCAGGGCATCACCGGGCTGTCGCACTTCTTCGAGCACATGATGTTCAACGGCTCGAAGAACTGTCCGCCCAAGGAATACGACCGCCAGCTCGAGTCGCGCGGCGCGTATTCCAACGCGTTCACGAGCCACGACATGACCGCCTACTACGAAGAGGGTGGCAAGGAGTCGCTCGACAAGATGTTCGAGCTGGACTCCGACCGCATGCGCGAGCTGTCGCTCCTGCCTGCCCTGTTGAAGAGCGAGGTCGAGGTCGTGAGGGAGGAGCGCCGATTCCGCACCGACAACTCGGTGCCGGGGCTGCTCGACGAGGCGCTGTATTCCACGGCGTTCCAGGCCTCGCCGTACGGCTGGCCGGTGGTGGGTTGGATGAAGGACCTCGAACGCATCACCCGCGACGAGATGGTGGACTACTTCCGCACGTACTACGCGCCCAACAACTGCGTGCTGCTGCTGGTGGGCGACTTCGACCCGGCGGACGCCAAGTCGAAGATCGCGCACTGGTTCGGTTCCATCCCGCGCCAGACACCGCCGCCGCCTCCCGTGAACGCGGAGCCCGAGCAGAATGGCGAGCGTCGAGTCGAGGTGCGCTACCCCAGCGAGACGGTGTCGTTCGCCGCGGGCTACAAGGCGCCGTCCGTCACGAGCGAGGACATCTGGGTGCTGGACGTGCTGTCGAACGTTCTGGCCGGAGGCGAGTCCTCGCGGCTTCACCAGGCGCTCGTGTACGACCAGCAGATCGCGCTGTCCGCAAACGCCTCGTACCGCGCAGGGCTCGAGCCGGGGTTGTTCGAGTTCTACGTGGAGATGAAGCCGGGCAAGGGTGCGGCCGAGGGCGAGAAGGCGCTCTATGCCGAGATCGAACGCCTTGCCACCGACGGGCCGAGCGAACGCGAGTTGCAGAAGGCACGCAACCAGGCCGAGTCCGGGTTCATCTCGGCCTTGAAGACCAACAACGGCGCGGGCCAGACGCTGGGCCTGTTCGAGCACGTGCACGGGGACTACAGGAAGTTCTTCTCGGCCATCGACCGCTATCGCGCGGTGACCGCCGCCGACTGTCGGCGCGTGGCGAAACAGCTGTTCGACCCCGCCCGCCGGACGACCGCCATCCTGGCGCCGCTCGAAGTGGGCAAGGAGGCCCAGCCATGAGCCGCGAGAGATCCCTGGCGCGGCCGCTGGCCACGCGGTGCTTTCGATGGGTCTGCGCCTGCGGCGCAGCGGCAGGCATGATCGCCCTGGCGTTCGCCGCCCCGGTCTCGGCCGCGCCGGCCAGGGCGAAAGCCGCGGATTGGGTGCGGACGAGGCTGCCGAACGGCTTGAACGTGATCGTGGTGCCCACGTCGCGCCTGCCGCTGGTGGACTTCCGCCTGGTGGCGCGCGCGGGCTCGGTCAACGACCCCGCCGGCCGCGAGGGCCTGGCCCGGCTCACCGCGGAGCTGCTCACGCAGGGCGCGGGCAAGCGCACCGCCAAGCAGCTCGCGGACGACATCGAGTTCGTGGGCGGTTCCCTGAACGCCGGCGCCGGCGGCGAGCAGCTGGTGGTGAGCTGCGAGGTGCTCAAGAAGGACCTGCCGCTCGGGATCGAGTTGTTGCGCGACGTCATCGTGTCGCCCAGGTTCAGCGCCGAGGACTTCGGGCGGAAGAAGGAGGAAGCGCTCGGCCAGATCGCATCGGACAAGAGCGAGCCCTCGGTGATCGCCGAGAACGCCATGGCGCGCTGGTTCTGGGGCGACAGCCCGCTCGCTCACCCGGCCATCGGCTGGGAGGCGAGCTTGAAAGCCGTCACGCGCGACGACGTGCTGCGCTTCCCCCGCGGGTTCCTCACGCCGGAGCGCTCCGTGCTGGTGGTGGTGGGCGACGTGCAGGCGGCGGCGTTGGTGGCGTCACTCAAGACGGCCTTCGCCGGCTGGAAGCCGGGCGGCGCGGTGCCCGCGGGCGACCCGTATGGCCCGGCCGCCGCGCTGCGCGGGCGCACGGTGCGCGTGGTCAACAAGCCCGAGGCCACGCAGACGCAGATCCGCATGATGTGCCCGTCCGTGCCACGCAACCATCCCGACTGGTATGCGATCCAGGTGGCCAACACCATCTGCGGCGCAGGTTTCACATCGCGGCTCGTGAACTCGATCCGCGTCGAGCAGGGCCTCACCTACAGCATCTCGAGCCGCTTCCAGCTCAACCGCTCGGCCGGCGCGTTCCGCGTGACCACATTCACGCGCAACGAGCAGTTGCGGAAGTGCGTGGATGCCGTGCTCGCCGAGGTGAAGAAGCTGGTGGACGAGGGGCCCACGGCAGCAGAGCTCGACAAGTCCCGCAATTTCCTCAAGGGCCAGTTCCCCCTGGGGCTCCAGTCCCCGGACGAGTTGGCGGGCGAGATCGCGAACGCCGAATTCTTCGGACTGCCGCAGGACTTCATCGCCAGCTATCCCGACCGCATCGGTGCGGTCACCATGGACGACGTGAATCGCGTGCTGAAGCGCTATTTCTGCACGGCGGATCTCAAGATCCTGGTGGTGACGAACGGCGAGATGGCGAAGAAGGCGCTGGCGGGGCTGGGCACGCTGGAGGTGAAGGAGATCGACTAGCGGGTCCTCCCGGAGACTGACCATCGGGTAGCATCGGGGCCCGGGTTCGCGCATGCGGGCCCGGGTCCCGCTTCGAATCCATTCCGGGAGCACGCATGCACGACGAGCAGGGTCCCGCGGGCGCGGTCGGGACGCCGCCCGCAGCACCTCGTACCATCGCCGGCTTCCACCCGAACGTCGTCGCGTTGGGGCTCACGTCGTTCTTCACCGACATCTCGAGCGAGATGCTCGTGCCCGTGATGCCGCTGTTCGTGACCGTCACGCTCGGCGCGTCCGTGGCGAGCCTGGGGCTGATCGAGGGCGTGGCCGAGTGCACCGCGTCGGCGTTGCGGCTGGTGTCGGGTCGACTGTCCGACCGGATCGGGCAGCGCAAGCCGTTCGTCGTGGCGGGCTACAGTCTCTCGGGCGTGTGCAAGACCGCCATGGCGCTGGTGGTCACGTGGCCCGCCATGCTGGGGCTGCGCTTCGGCGATCGCGTGGGCAAAGCACTCCGGAGCCCGGCGCGCGACGCGCTCATCGCCGACTCCACGCCGGTCGAGCAGCGCGGGCGCGCGTTCGGGCTGCATCGCGCCATGGACACGTTCGGCGCCGCCATCGGGCCGCTGGTGAGTTGGTGGCTGCTCGCCCACTGGGCGGGGCTGGGTGGCGAAGGCTACCGCCGCGTGTTCCTGGTCTCGGCCATCCCCGCGGCGATCGCGGTGTTGGTGTTGGTGGTGCTGGTGCGCGCGCCGCGTGTCGCGGTGGCCGCACGTTCGGCGGCGCAAGGCGGGCACGCACCGCTCGGCCCCGCCTTCCGCCGCTTCCTCACCGCCGACGTCGTGTTCCAGCTCGGCAACTCGAGCATGGCGTTCCTGCTGCTGCGCGCGCAGCATGTCGGATTCGCGGCGGGGGAGGTGGCGCTCGTCTACCTGGGCTACAACCTGCTCGCGGCCGCGCTGGCGTTGCCGCTCGGCAGCCTGTCGGACCGCATCGGGCGACGCCCGTTGTTGCTCGCGGGCTACGTGCTCTACGCGCTCGCCTACGGCGCGGCGGCGTTCTCGCCCACGCGCTCTGGCGCCGTCGTGGCGTTCGCGCTGCTCGCGCTTCACACCGCGCTCACGGACGGCCAGGCCCGCAGCCTGGTCGCCGACCTGGTGCCGCGCGAGCGACGCGCCACGGCGTTCGGCGCGTATCACGCGGCCGTGGGCGCGGCACTGCTGCCCGCGAGCCTCGCAGCGGGCCTGCTGTGGGAGCGCGTCGGGCCGCAGGCGCCGTTCGCGTTGGGCGCCACGCTCGCGTTGGCGGCGGCGGCGTTGTTCGTCGCGCTCTCACCCAGGACGCACGAACCGGAGGCGCGCCATGCCTGAGCCGCGGCGCAGCCGGCCGAAGGGCGGGTCCGAGTTCGCGCGCATCGCGGCGCTGGTGGCCGGCCTGCCGCAAGGCGAAGGCGTGGTGGTGGGTCCCGGCGACGACGCGGCCGTGCTGCGTCTGCGCGAGGGGCGCGACCTGGTGGTGACCACCGACGCGTTCGTGGAGGGGCGCCACTTTCGCCGCGACCTGCTCACGCCGGGCGAGACCGGCGGGCGGTTCGCGGCGGCGAACCTGTCGGACATGGCCGCGATGGCGGCCGAGCCACGCTGGGCGGTGATGTCGCTGGTGGTGCCCGCGGCGTGGAGCGCGGCGGAGTGCCAGTTGTTCGAACGCGCCTGCGCGCGCGTGCTGCACGAGTCCGGCGCCGCGGTGGTGGGCGGCAACCTCGTCGCGGCCGAAGGCCCGTTCTCGGCCACGGTGACGCTGTTGGGTGAGGTGGAGCGCGCGCGCGCGTGGAAGCGCGCCGGGGCGCGCGCCGGCGACGTGCTGGCGGTGACCGGCGTGCCGGGGAGTGCGGCCGCGTTCCTGGCGCTGGCGCTCTCGGGCGTTC
>JANNKI010000428.1:0-6161 GCA_031396225.1 bacterium
GAACGTCATCGGTAATGGACGCCCCATCGCCCAGTTCGACCTGGAGGATGGCCGCAAGGGATTCACGCGCAAGACCGTGGACGGGGTCGCCTACCACCTCGGCACCGACAGCGGTATCCGACACACGTTCGTGGACACCGACGTCACGAACGGGCAGGAGTACTACTACGCGGTATGCGCCTACGATTTCGGGTTCGACCCCGGCGTCAACCTGGACTCGCTCGCGTTCTATCCGTCCGAGAACTCGTACTCCGTCTCACGCACGCTACGAGGCGGCACGATCTTCCCCACGAATGTCGTGCGCGTGCGGCCGAATCCCAGGGTGACCGGCTACCAAGCGGCCATGGTATCGCCTCCCGTGCACGTCGCCGGGCGCGGCACGGGCGTCGTGCAGCTCGAGGTCGCGAATTCCTCGCAGGTGCCGGCCGGGCATCAGTTCCTGATCCGCTTCAGCAACAGCTCGCCAGACTCCGTGCGCGCCAACCGCTACTCGCTCGAGGACGTCACGGCCGGCCAGATGCTGTTCACCACCGGCAACGACTTCGTGGCGAGTGGGCGCGGTCCGGTGGGGGCCGGCATCCTGCTTGTGGTCTCCTCGCCCGCAACGGTGCGGGTGGACAGCGCCGCCACCGGCTTCGACACGGCCTCGCCACGGAAGACCCCGTACTCGGCGAGCTATCAGCCGGGTTGGCCGGTCGAGCTCAAGCGGCCGGGTTTCCCGCACGACCTGGTCATGCGCTTCGAGGCGGGCTTCGTGGCCACCAGTATCGCGTTCAACTTCCGACCAGCGAAACCCGCGAAGTTCCGGATCTACGCGCTCACCGATACCGGCGAGACCCAGCTGGATTTCGGTTTCACCGACTCCAACAACGACGGAATCCTCTCGCTCGCAAACGAGTCCGTGGACGTGCTCACGCGGCCGCCAGGCGTCCGTCTCGACACGACCGCCAACTACACCTGGCGAGTGCGCCTCGACACCTCGCAGGTGCCGTCCGGCGGGACACCCGTGTTGCCCGTCGCGGGAGACGTGTGGCGCCTGAGGCTCAAATACCCGTTCGAGCCCGGGGACCAGTTCACGTTCACGACCCAGGCCGAGACCGCGCCGTCCGTCGCGGCGGGCGCATCACAGCCCTACGTTGTGCCGAATCCGTACCTGGGTGCGGCCAGCTTCGAGCCCGCGCCGTTCAACATCAAGGGCCGGGGCGAGCGCCGGATCGAGTTCCGCGGCGTCGCCCTCGGCTCCACCGTGCGCGTGTACAACGTGCACGGCGACCTGGTGCAGACGCTGCGCCATGACGGCTCGTTCGACGGCTATCTGGCGTGGAACCTGCGCACCAAGGACAACCTCGATGTGGCGCCGGGCCTGTACCTGTTCCATGTCGAGGCTGCCGGCCAGCCGGGATTCACAGGCAAGTTCGCGGTGGTGAAGTGATGCGCGCGCGACTTTTCATTCGTCGGCTTCGGATTCGCTCGCTTTCGCTCGCGTTCCTGGTCGCGGCCTCCGTGGCGGGTGCGCAGACGAAGACCGGCACCACGTTCGGGGCGTTCACGCTGATCGAGCCCGATGCACGGCTCGCGGCCATGGGCAACGCGGGCTCGGCTGCGGGCGAGGGGCTGGCCGGCGCGTTCCACAACCCGGGCGCCGTGGCCGGGTTGGAGAAACGCGCATTCGAGTTCGTGCACGTGGACTGGCTCGCGGACATTCGTTACGACTGGATCGGCTACGCCCACCCGGCCGGCGGGTTGGGCACGCTCTATGGCACGTTCACGTCATTGAACTCGGGCGACATGCCCGTGCGCACCGTCACCCAGCCGCTCGGCACCGGCGAGCGCTTCAGCGTGTCGAACCTGGCGGTGGGGCTCGGGCTCGCGCACAAGTTCTCGCTGCGCTTCTCCGCCGCCGCCCAGGTGAACTACCTCCAGGAGACCATTTTCCACACGTCCGCGGGCACAGTCACGTTCAGCGCCGGCACGCTCTACCGTATGTCGTCGGACGGCCTGCGTATCGGCGCCAGCCTCTCCAACTTCGGCACGCGCGCGTCGTTCTCGGGCAGCGACCTCGCCATCCTGTACGACAACGTCTCCGGGCAGAATGGCGACAACGGCACGCTGCCGGGCTCGCGCGACACCGATGCATTTTCGGTGCCCATCACGTTCCGGGTGGGGCTCGCGCAGCCTTTCGCGCTCGCGAACGACATGCGGCTGCTGCTGGCCGCCGACGCGCTCCACCCTTCGGACAACACCGAGAGCCTGAGCCTCGGGAGCGAGCTCATGTTCCGCGACTCGTTCGCCGTACGACTCGGCTGGCAGAGCATGTTCCTCCAGGACTCGGAGGTGGGACTCACGGGCGGTGCCGGCTTCCGTAGCTCGCTCGAGAACCTCCGCTACCACGTGGATTACGCCTGGGCGGATCAGGGCCGCCTCGAAGACACGCACCGCTTCTCGTTCGGACTCCTCTTCTGAGGTCACCCACATGCGACGACTGATCACCACGCTGGCGCTCACCTGCTCGCTCGCGGCGCCCGCCGCGGCGCAGAGCACGGCCGCGCTGCTCGACACGCTCCAGCACACCGCGTTCAAATTCTTCTGGAACGAGGCGAATCCGGCGAACGGCTTGATCCGCGACCGCAACGCTCCCGGGTCCACGTTCGCCAGCATCGCCTCGGTGGGCTTTGGGCTCTCCGCCATCCCCATCGGCATCGACCACGGCTGGATCGCGCGGTCCCAGGGCGCGGCACGCGTGCACCGCACGCTGCTCACGTTCTACAACGGCCCGCAGGGCACCGCATCGCTGGGGACCATCGGCTACAAGGGCTTCTTCTATCACTTCCTCAACCTGAACACCGCCACGCGATTCGGCACGGACGTGGAGCTATCCAGCATCGACTCGGGGCTCCTGTTCGCCGGCATGCTCGACGCGCGCCAGTACTTCGACGCTCCCGGCGACACCACCGAGATCGCGATCCGCGCCATGGCCGACTCCATCTACCAGCGGGTGGACTGGAACTTCATGCGGAACTTCAACCCCGGCATCATGATGGGGTGGAAGCCCGCGTTCGGCTTCCTCGGCTTCGGACAGTGGATCGGCTACAACGAGGCCATGGTGATGTACATCCAGGCACTGGGCTCGCCCTCGCGCCCGGTGCCCACGTCGGCATGGGGAGCGTGGACCAGCGGCTACCGCTACCAGACGCACTACGGCCAGAGCTTCCTCATCTGCCCGCCGCTGTTCACCCATCAGTACTCGCACTGCTGGATCGACTTCCGGAACATCGCCGACAGCTACATGCGCGCGAAGGGGCACGACTACTTCGAGAACTCGCGCCGAGCGACGCTGGCGCAGATCGCCTACTGCGTGGACAACCCTCTGAGCGCCATCGGCTACTCCGACAGCCTGTGGGGCCTGACCGCGGGCGATGGCCCGTTCGGCTACGAGGCGCGCGGCGCGCCGCCGGCTCAGAACGACGACGGCACCATCACGCCCACGGCCGCGATCAGCTCGATCGTGTTCACGCCCGACGAGTCCATCGGCTTCATCCGCTACATGTGGGACCACTTCCGGCCCACGGTGTGGGGGCCCTACGGCTGGAAGGATGGCTTCAACCTGTCCATCGGGTCATGGGTGGCCACGGACGTCATCGGGATCGATCAGGGCCCGATCCTCATGATGATCGAGAACCACCTGAACGGCCGACCGTGGCAGCGGTTCATGTCGCATCCCGCGATCCAGCTGGGCCTGCAGCGCGCGGACTTTCAGCCGTATGTGCTGGGCGTCACGCCGCGCCCCGCCCCGACGACAGTCGAACTGGGTCGAGTGAGCCCCGACCCCTTGACGAGCCAGTCCAGGGTGGCGTTCCGCCTCGCCCGCGAGGGCGAGGTCTCGATCGACCTGCTGGACCTTCAGGGGCGGCAACTGCGACGCCTGGCCTCGGGCGAGCGCGCCGCGGGGGAGCACTCGCTCTCCGTCGGCCGCGACGGACTCCCGGCCGGCATCTACTGGTTGAGACTGCGCACCTCGACCGAGGCGCGCCACTCGCGCTTCGTGATCCTGCCCTGAGGCGGCGGGTGTGAGCGTCGTGTCCACGACCCTGCGGAGTCGCTCGCCGCGCCTGCACGGCGCGATGCCCGCCGTGCACCTGCTCGGGAACGGCCGCTATTCCGTGTGGCTCACCGAGGCCGGCATGGGGCGCTCCACGTGGCAGGGCGAGGCGCTCTCGCGTTGGGCGGGCGACCGACTCGAGGACGCCGACGGCTGGCACTTCTGGCTCAGGGACCCCGAGCTGGGTCGCACATGGCCGCTGCGCCAACCGACGGGGACGCGCGTCGCGGGTCATGCCCACCTGCTCGCGGGTCCGGGCGTGGTCGGGTGGACGCAGCGGGACCACGGCATCGAGTCGCACCTCGAGGTGTGCGTGGCGCCGGACCACGACGCCGAGTTGCGCACGCTGACCGTGCGCAATCATACCGATCGCAAGCGCACGCTCGACGTGACCGGCTGCCTCGAACTGGTGCTGCACGACCCGGCAGTCGATGCCGCGCACCCGGCGTTCTCCAAGCTGTTCGTCCAGACGTCGTGGGACGAAGCCAGTGGCGCGCTCGTGGCGACGCGCCGCCCACGTGGCACGGGCGAGCAACACCCGTGCGTGGCGCACGCGCTCGTGGGCGAAGGTGCGTTCGAGTTCGATACCGACCGCGGCCGATTTCTCGGGCGCGGCCGGTCCTGGTCGAGGCCGGCGGGGCTCGCGAGCGCGCGGCCACTCTGCGGCACCCTCGGCAACGTGCTCGACCCGGTGTTTGCGACGCGCCGCGTCATGGAGCTGGCGCCGGGTGAGGAGCGGAGCTGGACGTTCGTGCTGGCTGCGGCGAGCACGCGCGCAGGGGCGCTGGCCACGGTGACGGTGCTCGCGCACCCCGTCGCGATCGACGCGGCGTTCGCCGGAGCTCAGGTCGCGGCACGCGGCGCGCTCGAGCGGCTCGGGCTCTCGCCCGAAGAGGGCGAGCGCGCCGGGCGGCTCGCCGGTGCGCTGCTCTACGGCGACCCTCGACTGCGCGCTCCGGACGACGTGCTGCGCGACGCGGGCGACGACTCTGGCGTGCGCGCCTCACTGGGCATCACTTCCGCGCAGCCAGTGGTCGTGGTGCGCATGGACGAGCCGGGCGGCGCGGCGGAGTGGGAGACGCTGCGCCGCGCGTTGCCCCACTGGCGTGCGCACGGGATCGAGGCGGCGCTGGTGGCGGTGGGCGGCCCGGCTGCCACGGCGACGCCGGAGCCCGGCATCCACGTGGTACCGGGACTCGGCGGGCCCGCGCGAGATGCGCTCGAGGCCGGAGCGCGCATCGTCGCTGGCGACGCCACGCGCGCCACGCTCCACGAGCCGTTCGCGGACACAGCCGCGGTCGAGCACGAGCTCGCACCTCAGAGTCTCGAGAGCCTGACGCGCCAGCGCGGGCCCCGGCGCGAGCGCGAGGCATTACGCTTCGACAATGGCTATGGCGGCTTCTCGGGGGACGGCCGCGAGTACGTCGTGCGACTGGACGCGCGGCGCCATGGTTCACACCGCCGGCCGCCACTGCCGTGGGTCAACGTCATGGCCAATCCGCGTTTCGGGACGCTGGTGAGCGAGTCGGGCGCCGGCTTCACGTGGAGTGGCAACAGCCGCGAGCATCGGCTCACGCCCTGGTCCAACGACCCGTTGCTCGATCCGCATGGTGAGGCGGTGTATCTTCAAGATGGCGTCACCCGCGCGGTGTGGTCGCCCTTGCCGGGGCCCGTCCTGCATCCGGCGTCGTACGAGGCACGCCATGGGCTCGGCTACAGCGTGTTCAGGCTCGAGGCCGAGTCGTTGTCGCACGAGACGCTCGTGACCGTGGACCGCGAGGCTCCCGTGAAGCTCGTACGGGTGCGGCTCACGAACCTGGGCGAGCTGCCGCGCTCGCTTGCGCTCGTGTCGTATGCGCGGCTTGTGCTGGGCCCGGCCGACGCCTTCGCACGCCGCGTCGTCACCCAGTACGACGCCCGCTCGGGCGCGCTCCTGGCACGGAACGCCGCGGCCGGGGCGTGGCGTGACGCCGTGACGTTCTCGCGCGTCGTCACCGCGACGGGCGCCACCGTCACGCACACCACCGACCGAACCGCGTTCCTGGGCCGCCACGCCAATGCC
>JANNKI010000440.1:0-3740 GCA_031396225.1 bacterium
TGCTCACCGCCACGACGCGGCCTCCCGAGCGCGCGAGTTGCTGGTGCAGCGCGTCGATCTGCGGCAATTCCTTTCGACACGGCCCGCACCAGCTTGCCCAGAAATGCAGCACCACGACTTCGCCGCGGAGCGACGACCAGGACAGCGAGCCGCCGCCCAGGCGATGCAGCGGGCGGGCGTCCATCGCCGACGCGACGCGCGCGGCGGACGGAGTCGTGGCGGCGCCCAGCGAGGACGGCACGAGCGCGACGCTCGCGCACAACGCGAGGCATGCGAGGATGGGGGCGGCGCGCACGGGGCTTCTCATTTGTACTGGGCGCCCAGCAGCACCCACAGGTTGAACTTCCGGCGCTCGACCGCGGTGAGTGAGTCCGCGCCGGTGGGGTGGAAGCCCTGTCCCGAGCGCGGACCCGCGCCCAGCACGTAGTTGATGAGTCTCGATCGCCGCGGGAACGCCGGCGTGACCTCCTGCGTCGCCGTGGTCATGGATTCGCCGGACAGGTTCACGTAGGCGCGCGGGAAGATGCGGTTCATGCGCACGGTGTCGGGAGCGGTGGTGAGGTCGAGGCCGCCAGCGGCGGGTGTGACGCCCGATGGCTGGTGGCACGACACGCACTTGGCGGCCACGATCGGGCCGATGTCCGACTCGAAGTTGATCACCTGCCACTGCGCTGGCGACACGTTCAGGTCGTGCGCCGGGTAGAGCGCCGCAGCGGGATTCGGATTGGTGGGGGCCGGCCCACCCGCGCCGCGGTCCTCGTGGCAGCCGACGCAGTTCTCGAAGCGTTCGCCCGGCCGCACGTAGAGGTGCGTGCGCTTGACGACGAAGCCGCGGCCCATCTGATCCAGCGTCGCGAAGCTGATCGGCGTGTTCGCGGGCACCCGGATGCGGAACGAGCCGTCCGACCGCACCGGCGCGAAGCCCAGCAACGCGCGCTTCTCGAACTCGTTCGCCGAAATCTGGTTGCTCTCGCCCGGTGCGGTGGGGCGCGCCACCAGCACGGCGATGCTGTCGATGGCGTCCACGCCGCGCACGGGCCGCTCCTGGCCGTCGGCGGTGCCGCGGTTGAACACGTCCTGCGCCAGGAACTCGCCGTAGGTCACGCTGGGGTCGATCGTGGACGGGACCACCGGCGGCTTCGGGCGCGCCGCCAGCAACTGCGCGTCGTACTCGTTGGTGGCGGGGTCGTTGTAGAGGAACGACATGTTCACCACCGAGAACGTCGCGGGATTCCCGGGCGTGCCGCTGCCCGACTGCGACACGGTGAACGAGTACAGGCCGTAGTCCACCTCGCCGTCCGTCGCGGCCGGCAACGAGTAGGAGGTGATGAAGCGGTTGCCGCCGATGGGCATGGGGTACTTGAACGAGCCGTAGGGCCATGGCGCGCCGTCCATGTTGACCTGCGGCGTGAGCACGTCCCAGTTCGTTCCGTTGCCTCCCGACGCCGGGTCCGCGGGGCCCTGCTCGGTCTTCAGGAACACGAGCGGACCCGCGTCCTCCTCGATCATGTCCGAACCCACGGCGACGATGCGACCGTCCGGCGTGGGCTGCGCGTGGAAGAAGTTGATGCCGTGGGGGCCGTAGAGGTGGAACGTCCCCGTGCCGTCCGGATTCGTGACGAACAGCGGGAAGCGATTCATGGTGCCGAAGTGCTCCCAGCGCGTGTACATGATGCGCCCGTTGGGCAGCAGCGTCGGGTCGAAGTCGTCGCTCTGGTTGAAGCTCACCCGCTCGAGGTTCGCGCCGTTCGCGTCGCACACGTACAGGTGCTCCGCCGGCGCGTGGTTGTACTCGTCCATCTCGTTGTCACGCGAGCTGGTGAACAGGATGCGATCGTTCGGCAGGTACACCGGGTCGAAGTCGGAGCCGCCACCGCTCGTGACCTGGCGCAGTCCGGTGCCGTCAGCATTGATCTCGTACAGGTTGCGCGCGCCACCGCCCGCGGGGCGCATCGAGAACAGGATGCGCAGCCCATCGAACGACACGCACGGGTCCGAGATGCTCGCCCCGGTGAAGTTCGTGATCGGCGTGACGAGGCCGCTGGCGGAGATCGGCGACAGCTTGAACAGGTTCGAGCTGCCGTTCGTGCGATTGAGCGTCTCCTCCGCGTCGGCCTTCACGAACACCAGCGCGTCCGTGGTGGGAGTCTGGAGGATCAGGTCATCCGGCGCGCTGTCGCGGCAGCCCGCGGACTGGAGGCCCAGCAGGATCATCGCGGTCGTGAGGACGGTCGCGGTGGTTCTCGTGAGGTGGAGCGTTCGTTTCGACATGGTGGTGCTGGACCTCCCGGTCGCGGCGCCCGTCATGGACGGATCGACCGATAGAACGCGAGCCCGATCGTCGCCTGCAGGTAGTCGTAGACGACGACGCCATCCTGCCCACGCTGCTCGCCGAACACGGCCGCTTGCCGCCATTCGCCGCGCAACGCCAGATCGTCACGGATGAAGAGCTCGAGGCCCGCGCCACCCGAGAGCGCGTTCCTGGTGACAGGCTTCGCATTGAGCGAAGGCCCGGGTTGCACCATCACCATCCCGTAGCCGACGGTCGCGTACGGCTGGAGGCGGCCGGGGCGCGGCCAACGCAACAGCACGCCGAACGTGTGGAGGACGGCGTGCACCGATTGCCCGGGGTTGTGGCTGAGCGCGGCCTCGTATCCGAGCCACTCGATGGGGTGGTAGGCCGCGCGCATCAGGAACAACTTCTCCCGGCCCAGTACGCCGTAGCCGGGGCTCACGACCAGCCGCTCGCGGAACGGGCGCACTCCCGGCTCCAGGCCGAACGGCGCGCGCGCGGCCTGCGGCACGAGAGCCTCGAGTCCATCCACGCGGACCACGGCGGCGGTGTCCGCGGCGGGTGCTTCCGCGCGGGCCAGGCCGGGTGCCACGAGCGCGAGCAGCACGCCCAGAGTCGCGAGGGGACGGCGGCGCGCGTTCATGGCGCCACCCCGGCGCGCACCCACGCGCGCAACGTGCGGTACTCGGTGTCGTTCGTGTCGGCGAACACCTTCACGCTGTGCGCGCTGCCGCCTGCGGCGAGCGCTAGCGGCTCGGTGAGGATCGGGCTCTGGTCGGGGTCGGACGCCACGACCTGGAGCGAGACCTGATCGAAGTCGTAACGCGTGTTCTTCGCCCCGGGCGGTGACAGCTGGAGCGTGCCGCGGATGCCGCCACCATGGCAGTCACCCTCGGCATCGCAGCCGCGGGTGATCAGGATCGGTTCAACCGCGCTCGCGAACGACGCGAAGTCGAGATGGAGTGCGGTTCCACCCGCGGGTGGCGGGGGAGGGGCCACGGGAGACGCGCACCCGAGCAGCGCGCCGGGCAAGGCGTACCACGGCAAGCGCCGTGCGAACGTACTCCACTTTCGACCGCGCTCGTTGATCACCTGGTGCGGACCCCGCGTTCATGACGGCCTTGCTCCGTTCGGCGTTCCCGGAGCTCGTCGCGGGCTCCCAACGGGCACGCGCCCGTGGCACGCCGCGACGCCCGGAGAAATGGCGCCCGTCTCCCGCGCTTCGGGTAGTTCGCCGCACAGGCGCAAGACACGGGCCAGAAACGGGCTACAGGCCCCAGAGCACTGCCACACGCGGTGCTGACCGCCTCCGCAGGCGAGACTGAGTGTTCGGACGCGCCATCCAATGCGTGCGGGATGCAATGCCGACTGCGAAGCAGGCCAGCGCTGTCCTCAGGCAATCAGATTGAAAACTTCAAGGCGCAACCCGCCTGCTCGCTGGCGTAGC
>JANNKI010000444.1:0-2944 GCA_031396225.1 bacterium
GTTGAACGTCATCGCCAGGCCGAGGCCCGTGGGCGAGGGGATGTACTTGACCCGCTTCGGGAACCACCGCTCGAGCATCACCAGCAGCACGCCGAGCACGGAACCGATCACCAGGCCGATCTGCGCAGACTTGGGAAGCGCGCCCGGACCCTTCGCCAAGAGTTCGGCCACGCCGCGCCACACCAGTGCCGCCGGCGCTGGCCACTTCTCGCCGCCCAGGAGATCGGCGCTCGGGATGAGGAAGAAGAACGCCGGGATCACGATCAGGCCACCGGCCAGCACGCCGAAGAACTGCGCGACGAACTGCTGGCGTGGATTGGCGCCCAACAGGTAACCCGACTTCAAGTCGGTCAGGAGATCGCCGGCGTGGCTGGTGGCGCCGGCGGTGATGTTCGCCGTCATGAGATTCACCGTCACGTCGCCGGGCTTGATGGCGCCGAACGTGAGTTGGGTGATCTTGCTGAGCGGGCCGACCGGCGTGACGTCGGTCTCGCCCGTGGCGCGCGCCGCCACCACCACCAGCAGGAACGTGGCGAATACGGCGATGATGCCCATCCACCACGAGATGTTGAACGCGTAGTGGCCCATGATGACGATCGCGGTGCCCAGCACGATCACACCGCCCACGAACCAGGTGGGCGGCACCTCGATGGCGTCCATGGGGTCGGCCTTGGCGTCCTTGTCCTTGTTCATGAAGCTCGCCAGCGTGCTGAACGCTCGCACGACCGACTTCCAGTTGAGGAGGAACAGCAGCAGGCCCGAGGTGACCATCATGGGCACGCCGATCCACAGCGACCACGACGAGATCTTCCGGAAGCTCACGGTCTCGATGTCGCCCGCGCGCACGAACATGGGCGCCAGGATGGCGAAGTTGACCACGGCGCCCAGGAGCATGCTCCACGCCTGGCGAAAGCTGATGAGCGCGCCACCCGCCACGAACAGCAGCGAGCCCTCGAACGCGAGTGTGTAGTTCTGGAGCGACCACGGCACCTGCGTGACCGCGGCCGTGACAGGATCGGTGACCGCGCGCGAGCCCAACCAGCCGCCCTTGATCCAGCCCGTGCCCCACGTGGCGGGGATGAATGCCTTCATGCCGCCGGGGATGTTGGCGTCGCGGAACCACGTGATCGCGGCGCCGAGCGCGGCCGAGATCCCCAGCGCCTTGGCCTGGCGTGCGGCCTCGCCGCCCTTGGAGTGCAGCGCGCGCAGCGTGGTGGCCGCGGCCGTGCCGCTAGGAAAGGGCAGCTGCTCGATGTTGATGTACTGGCGCTTTGCCGGCACGGCCAGGAACACGCCGAGCGACGAGATGAGGATGACCCACACGATCAGGATGTGTTGCGGCGGCACGGCCGAGGGGTTGAGCATCATGAGCGCCGGAATCGCGTTGACGATGCCCGCCGAGGTCATGGAGCCGGCCGCCGAGGCCGCCGACTGCATGGCGTTGTTCTCGAGGATCGAGAACGGTGCGAGGCGAAACGCCTTGGTGAGCGACTGGAAGATGACGTAAGCCAGGATGCACGACGTGATGGCCACGCCCATGCTCCAGCCGGCCTTGAGTCCCACGTACACGTTGGACAGGCACATGACCGCGCCGAGCACCATGCCCATGCCCACCGCTCGCACGGTGGCCTGCTTCATCTTGTCGCCCTGGTAGACGTTCTCGAACCAGTCGCGCTCGATCTCGTCGGGGGTTCGCGTGCGCTCGGCGTCGGCGGAGGCAACGGTGACGGTGGCCACAGGGCGCCCTCTCGTGGATCGGTGGGAAGCGGGAAGGGAAGATCGCGGGTGAGCCTGCGCGAGATGCACCGCTCCACTCAAGCGAAAACTCCCGGCCGCGTTCAGCGCCCGGCGGGCCCGGCCAGTTCCTGCTGCCAGCGAAGGGCTGTTGCCCGCTCGGGCAGCGTGCGCGGTGTGGCCGCGATGAACGCGGTGAGCCCCGCGCGCAGTCGCGCCGCGCGCGCCGGGGTGGGCTCGAGGCGATGCGCCTCTCTCAGCGCGGCGAGCGCCTGGAAGCGGGCGTCGTACGAAGCCTTGCCCGAGGCCAGGGCGCCGATCCGATCCCAGCGCTCGAAAGCCTTCTCGTAGGACGCCGCCGTGCGCTCGCGGCGTGCGATCACCACGGCCTCGCGCGCCTCGACGACCGCCGAGCGAACGGCCGCTGTCTGGGTCACGTAGTGGTCGGCGTCGGGCGCGAAGTTCATGGTGGCGCGCTCACTTCTGAACTCCCTCAGGCCCTCGCGCGGCGCGAGCGAAGGCGAAGCATCGCGCTTGCCCAACAGCATGCCGGCCTGTGGCCCGAGCGTGCCCACCGGCTCGAGTCGGACGGCGAGCGACGTGTTGGCACCGACCACGAACCGCATCGGCTCGAAGCCCACGCGCAGCACGCTCAGCGTGTCGCCGGCGTGCAGCGAAGTCAGGCAGAAGCGGCCGTCGGGCCCACTGCGCGAGGTACGCGTGCCCGCGCCCGTCGCGACCACCTGCGCGCCAGCGACCGGAATGCCGCGGGTGTCGTGCACGGTGCCGCACGCCGAAGCCAGTTCCTGATGCGCGTCCAGGGCGAGCATGGCGGGCGGGGGGGCCGTGCGAGACAGTGCATCGCCCGTGGCGGGCGCCACGGCGCGTCGCTTCATTTCGGTGATCGGCGACGGCTGCAGCTTGGCGGCCGACTCGCGCTCGTCGAGCCGCGCCTCGCTCTTCGCCTCGCCGGCGGGCGTGGGCGCGAGCGCAGAAGTGGGTTCTGGCGCCATGGCCTTCGCTGGCACAGGCGCCTGCTCACTGCCCTCGAGCGGTCGCACTTCGCGGGCGCGGGCCCGCGTAATAGGCAACGCTCGTTCGGCGCGCGTGTTCGATCCGCCGCTCGATGCCGGAGCGGGCATCGCCTGATCGGTGGCCTGCCCGTCGGCGCTGCCGCCGAGCGGCGGCTGCGCCTGCGGCTTCTCCCGAT
>JANNKI010000448.1:0-11070 GCA_031396225.1 bacterium
AGCCATCGAATCCGGAAGCCGATCCAGGTGCCGGCCCATGGCCGGCACCGTATCGGCGGAAAAGGAAGAAGCTCATGTCACGCAGAACACATCTCTCGATCCTTACGACGTGCCTCGCCGCGCTGGTGCTGGTTGGCGCGACGGGTTGTGCGTCAATGAACAGGACCACCAAGGGCGCGATCATCGGCGGCGCCGCCGGCGGCGTGGTCGGTGGGGTGATCGGAAACCAGACGGGCTCCACGACGCGAGGCGCCATCATCGGTGCCGTGGTGGGTGGAGCGGCGGGGGCGATCATCGGCAACCGGATGGACAAGCGGGCCGAAGAGCTCAAGCAGAATGTTCCGGGTGCCATCGTCCAACGAGTTGGCGAGGGCATCGCGGTCACGTTTCCCTCGGGGCTCCTGTTCGATTTCGATTCCGACGTGATCCTTCGAAACGCGGCCACGAACCTGAACAGCCTTGCGCAGAACCTGAGCAGGTACGGTGACTCGAACCTCATGATCGCGGGTCATACCGACGCCGTCGGAAGTTCCGATTACAACCAGGGGCTTTCGGATCGGCGTGCGGATTCAGCGGCTCGTTACCTGACCGCCCACGGCGTCAGTCGCTACATCGCGACGGCAGGGCTTGGGGAGCGCGAGCCGGTCGGATCGAACTCCACCGAGGCGGGCCGCCAGCAGAATCGTCGAATCGAGATCGCGATCTATGCGAGTGCGGCGCTGCAAGAGGACGCCAGGCGACAGGCGGGCGGACGCTGACACGACGCATCTGACGATGGAACCCAGTTGCCCAACGCGCTCGTCCCGGCCGATCGTTCGGCCCGGGCGGTGCGCGGGGCCACGAGGAGTTGTGTCATGAGAAGATTCGGAGGGCTGAACCTCTACGGCGCGGCGATGTTGGTCATGGTGGCCGCGGCGGGAGTGGCGCACGGCCAGACCGTCGTCCGGCCGGGGTTCAATCTCTTCAGCGCCGAACAGGATGTCGAGATCGGCAAGAAGTCGGCGATCGCAGTCGAGCGGCAGATTCCGATGATGTCGGAGTCCATGGTGTCCCGGTACGTCGCCGATCTCGGCGCGCGACTCGTCGCCCAGGCGCCCGGGGCAAGGTACCCCTACCAGTTCAAGGTGGCGAATCGCTCCGACATCAATGCGTTCGCGCTTCCCGGAGGATTCATCTACGTCCACCGTGGCCTCGTCCAGAAGGTCCGGACCGAGGGGGAGCTCGCGGGGGTCATCGCACACGAGATCGCCCACGTCGCGCTCCGGCATCCGACGAACCAGGCTTCGAAGGCGTACCTCGCCCAGTCGGGGATCGGGATCCTGGGTGGACTATTCGGCACGAGGACTCAAACGACGACCGGCCAGATCGTCGGGGCGGTGGGAGGCTTCGGTCTGAACGCGCTCTTCCTCAAGTACTCGCGGTCGGCTGAAACCCAGGCAGACATCGTCGGAGCCCAGATCATGGCGAAGGCGGGCTACGATCCGATGGAGATGGCGCGCTTCTTCGAAACGCTTCGCCGGCAAGCGGGCGGGGACCCGGGCAAGGTCGCGGTGTTCCTGAGCAACCACCCGGCTCCTGTCGACCGCGAGGCGCGTGTCCGACAGGAGGCGAACCTGCTGGGGCCGGTGCGCTCGGTGTCGCCCGTAGGCAGCGTCGCGGCCGTCCAGAGGGAGCTGGGGCGACTCTCACCAGCTCCGGCCACGGGCCAGCTCGCAACTTCCCGCGCGCCGAGCTCGCCCGAGCAACGGCAGACGACCGCCGCAATGACAGGTAGCTCCGCCGAGAGACCTTCCGGCAGCTTCCGCAGCTTTCGACAACGCGAGGGTCTGTTCGAACTCCAGTATCCGGACAATTGGACGGCGCGTGCTCCTTCGCAGGGCTCCGGCGTGACGATCGCCCCGCGCGGCGGCTTCACGCCGACTTCGAGCGGCCAACAGCGACTCACCTGCGGCCTCATCGTCAATCACTATGTTCCCTTCGACGGTTCGGTCGGCGCCGAGTACCGCGACCCGCTCGGTTCGCTCTTCGGGAGGAGTCCGATCGAGGAGGCGACGAGCGATCTGGTCCGGAACATCTTGAATGCCGATCCGCACTTGCAGCTCGTCGCGGGCTCGCAACGGCACCGTACGGCCTCCGGTGGGCCGTCGTTCTCGGTCGTGCTGTCGGGAGTATCGCCGGTGACCGGCGTCGGGGAGCGCGTGACCGTCTTCACCCGCCGGCTTCCGGACAAGCACATTGTCTACATGCTGCTCGTGGCTCCGGAGAAGGACTACGACATGCTCGCGTCGAGTTCCGACCGGATGGTGAGGAGCCTCAAGCTCAGCAGCCGTGCCGCCCACCGATGACGGTGGCGGGCGAGGCCGCCGCTCGGGACCGGCGGAGAGGGCATGTTCCGTCGGCCTCGCTCGGTGCCGTGAATCGGGGTCAGTGTTGAAGCCCGCTCCTCAGGGCCTGCTCCACCTCGTGCGCGTCGCGCTGCTCGCCGCGATCGCCGCATCGTCATCCTGCGCGGCAGGGGACGGCCCGGCGACACCCGCCGACACGAGTGGTCGATTGCGGAGCCTGGTCCGCTCGGCCCGCCATTCCGACCTCCACTGGCCCGCATTCGCCGACTTCCGCTCCGAACTCGAGCGGCTCTACGAGCGTGCCAAGTGGCAGCCGCTGTGGCTGGACGGCACTCGCCCCACCAAAGCCGCGACGCAGTTGATCGCGCACCTCTCCGCGGCCGATAGTCTCGGGCTCGAGCCCTCCGACTTCGACGCGGCATGGCTCGACCGTGAGGCGCGTGAGTACGTCACGCAGGGCCACTCGCCGACTTCGGCCGAGGGGGCTCGATTCGACGTCGGGCTCTCGGTGGCCGCCGTTCGCTTCGCCTCGGCGCTTCACCGGGGCCGCGTGAGTCCGCGCGTGGTGCACGCGCAGCTCTTCATCCCGCGCTCCTTGCTGGCCGTTGAGATGGCCGTGGACTCGTTGCGCGATGCGAATTCGCAGGCCGCGATCCTCGATCGCATGCAGCCTCGCCTCCACCACTATCAGCTGCTCAAGAATGGCCTCGCCCGCTACCGGGCCCTGGCCCTCGACACAACTCTCGTGCCGCTGCCCGCGATTCCGCGAAACCTCAAGCCCGGAATGCGCCTTCGCGCGGCCTCCCGGCTGCGTCACGTGCTCGCCGCCATCGGAGACCTCGACCGCACCACGGCCCCGGGCGCCTCGGCAGACACGCTCTACTCGCCCGAGCTGGTGGCGGCGGTGAAGCAGTTCCAACTCCGCCAGGGATTCAAACCGGACGGTGTGATCGGCTCGGCCACGGCCCAACGGCTCAATCGTCCGTTCGCCCAGCGCGTGCGGCAGATCGAACTGGCCCTGGAACGGTTTCGGTGGCTTCCCGTCTCGTTTCCCGTGCCGCCCGTCATCGTCAACATTCCGGCGTTTCGGCTCTACGCCTTTCGCGGCCCGATCGACTACGAGGATGACATGCTCGCCATGGATGTCGTGGTGGGCAACGCCTTCGATACGCACACGCCGGTGTTCGCCGCGGACCTGAAGTACCTGATCTTCCGCCCGTACTGGGAGGTGCCGTCGAGCATCACGAAGTCCGAATTGGCTCCGAAGGCGCTCGCGGACCCTGACTTCCTGGAGCGCGAGGGCCTGGTCATCGTGAGCGGCGAATCGGACCGCGCGGCCGCGCTACCCCCGACGCGGGAAAACCTCGCGCGGCTCGGAAAAGACCTCCGCCTCCGCCAGCTGCCGGGGCCCCAGAACGCGCTGGGCCTGGTGAAGTTCTTGCTTCCCAACGCACACGACGTCTACCTGCATGACACGCCCGCCAAGGGCCTGTTCGTGAGTGTTCGCCGCGACTTCAGCCACGGCTGCATCCGGCTGAGCGACCCTGTCGCGTTCGCCACCCATGTGCTGCGTGACCAGCCTGAATGGACGATCGAGCGTATCCGCGCGGCCATGGAAGGCGAAGACAACACGAGGGTCAACCTGTCGCATCCCGTTCCCGTCTGCATCGTCTACTCGACCGCGGTCACGCGCGAGAACGGCGAAGTCTACTTCTATCCGGACATCTACAGCTTGGACAAGGAACTGGATCGACTGCTCAGGAAGGGCTACCCGTTCCAGAAGTGAACCTGGTGCACCCCTCAACCAAGGAGCACGGTATGGCACTGAAAAACCTGCACGACCTCTTCGTCGACGAGTTGCGGGACATGTTCGATGCCGAGCACCGCATCACCAAGGCGCTGCCGAAGCTGATCAAGGCGGCGACGTCTCGCGAGCTCTCGTCCGCATTCGAGAAACATCTGAAGCAGTCCGAAGGGCACATCACGCGGCTCACGCGGATCTTCGAGGGGATCGACGTGACCCCCACCCGCAAGACGTGCCAGGCCATGTTGGGACTGCTAAAGGAGGGAGAGGAGCTGATGGCGGAGGATGCTCCTGAGAGTGTGAAGGACGCCGCACTGATCGCGGCCGCCCAGAAGGTCGAGCACTACGAGATGGCGACCTACGGCTGCCTGCGCGACTGGGCGCAACTGCTCGACTACTACGACGCGGCCACACTGCTCCAGCAGACGCTGGACGAGGAAGGCCAGGCCGACAAGAAGTTCACGGAGTGCGCCAAGTCACTGAACGTCGAGGCGGTCGAGGGTGAATTCGAGGACGACCAACGTGAGACCGTGAGTCCCGGACCCCGAATGGCGGGCGGCGCCAGGTCCGCTCGCACGGTGAGCCGGCGCAAGGCGCACTAGCCGCTGGCGGAGTCGCGCGGCACGGCCGATGGCCCGGGACAGGTGCACAGCACGCATCGCCGCCGTCCGCGATACGCGTAACATTGGTAACGTGCCCGATCGGAGGTATGCCTGAGAAGTCTCGCTGCCCCTGCCGCGGCCGCGGCGGCATTGCTCGTGCTGCTGGGTGCCGTGGCGCCCGCGCGAGCGCAGTTCGGCTCGATCCCCTCGCCGTTCTCCAAGCTGACGGGCGGCCATCTGTGGGGATCGCTGGGCTCGCGCGACGTCCGGCATCCCGAGCGGTTCTATCCAGGTGACCGGCATCCGTTTGTTCGCGGTGGTTTTGCGGCACTGCTCGGCCCGTTCGGCGGCCAGCCCGATACGACCGTCACGCTCGACTCGGTGCGAGTCGCGGTCGAATGGGTGCAGGGCGTGGCGAGCACCCCGGGAGCCACGCGAGTCGACACGCTGCGCACCATCCACGCCGTGCGCAGTCACCACACGCTTCCCGGGCGCGACGGCTGGGTGACCCTCGGCGTGGGCTACCAGTACTCGGGAGCGTTCCGTGTCAACATCAGCGGCAGCCGTGGCACGCTCGCCTCCACGTTTCCCGTTGGCGGATTCTATGTGAACGCGATGTTCGGCCCGTTTCCGCTGTGGCATGCGCCGCGCTCTACTTTCTGGTACGCCGCTCTGGGAGCGAGCGCAACGCATCTCAGCCAGGCCAACGGCACTTCCGACGGCACGCTGGTGCGCTTCGACACGGAGCGAGCGTTGGCGCCGGAAGCGTCGCTTCTGCTGGGTTGGCGTGCGCATCGTGGCGTGCGCGTGATCGGCGGGATCAGCGCGCAGCATATCCGCTGGTCGTCCATCCGTTACCGCACGCCGTCGGAGTCACCGCTGCCCGACGCGGTGCTACGACGGCTGCCCGACGGACTTCGGCTCACGAACCTGTACCTCAGCCTGGGCGTGAGCTTCGACGCCAGTGACCTGTTCGGAAAGTAGGCCGGACCGGTGCGGGTCCTGCGGAAAGCGTCGCTGCTGAGGTAGATTGTACGCATGACCCTCGCTCCCGGCACTCGGCTCGGCCCCTACGAGATCGTCGCGCCACTGGGCGCGGGCGGCATGGGCGAGGTGTTCCACGCGCGTGACCCGCGGCTCGGGCGCGACGTGGCGATCAAGGCGCTGCCGGCGGCGTTCGCCCAGGACCCCGAGCGGCTGGCGCGCTTCGAGCGCGAGGCCAAGCTGCTGGCGTCGCTGTCGCATCCGAACATCGCCGGCATCCACGGGTTGGAGGAGGTGGCGGGAGCGCGCTACCTGGTGCTGGAGTTCGTGGAGGGCGAGACGCTCGCGGCGCGCATCGCGCGGGGTGCGCTGCCGGTGGACGAGGCGGTGGACGTATGCCGGCAGGTCGCCGCAGGAGTCGAGGCGGCGCACGAGGCGGGCGTGGTGCATCGCGACTTGAAGCCCGGCAATGTGATGCTCCGGCCCGACGGCACGGTGAAGGTGTTGGACTTCGGGCTCGCCAAGGGGGGTGCGGCGCACGGGTCGTCGTCGGACGTGGGGCTGTCCATGTCGCCGACGATGACGCACGCGGCGACGGGCATGGGCGTGATCCTCGGGACGGCGGCGTATATGAGCCCGGAGCAGGCGCGCGGCCGGGCGGTGGACCGCCGCACGGACGTGTGGTCGTTCGGCTGCGTGCTCTACGAGTGCCTCGCCGGGCAGCGTGCGTTCGAGGGCGAGACCGTCTCGGACATGGTGGCACGCATCCTCGAGCGCGAGCCGGACTGGGGCGCGCTGCCGGCAGGCACACGGGTGCGCCTCCGCGAGCTACTGAAGCGTTGCCTGGCAAAAGACGTGAAGCAGCGCCTCCAGGCGATCGGCGAGGCGCGCATCGCGCTTGAAGACCTGGCGATGCATCCCGGCGAGTCGCCCTCCTCGGCGACGGCGGCGACCGTTGCGATGCGCCCACGCAATAGAGACGGCGTGCCCTGGCTCGTGGTCGCAGTTGCCCTCGTCGCGCTCGCGGCTTCACTGTGGCGGAAGCCGTCGGTCCCGACCGCGACCGAGCTGAGCATCGTGCCGCCGGGCGGCCGAAGGGTCGCCGAGGACGTGAGCTACCACCCCATGGCGATCGCTCCGGATGGGCGCTCGGTGGCTTACACCGTGCGCGAAAGAGGCGTGCTCAAGTTGCGCATCCGTCGGCTGGACACGCGCGAGGACAAGGAGATCGCGGGCATCGAGAGCGCGCGCAACCTGTTCTTCTCGCGCGACAGCGAATGGCTCGGATTCTTCGACAGCCGCAAGATGTACAAGGTCTCCGTGCGCGGCGGCGCCCCCGTGGAATTGGCCGACGCGCTCCAGGACCGGCTCGGCACGTGGCTCGACGACGGCACGATCGTGTATACCCGGGAGACCACCGAGCCGCTCTATCGGATCCCAGACACGGGTGGCGCGCCAGTGGCGATCACCACGCTCGACAGTACGCGGCGTGAGCGCACGCATCGATTCCCGAGCGCGCTTGACGGTGGCCCGTGGGTGGTGTTCACCGCGCAGACGGTGGACAGTCCCGGCGGCTACGACGACGCGAGCATTGACGCGGTCTCGGTCAAGACGGGTGAGCGCCGCCACCTCTACAAGGGTGCGCGCCGCGCCGTTTGGGCGCCCGGGGGCTACCTGATCCTCGCGCGCGGCAGCGACCTCTATGCGGTGAAGATCGATCCCCGCGACCCCCGCATCACGCGCGACCCGGTACCCGTGCTCGCGGATGTGAGCGGCGATGGCTCGAGCGGAGCGTCGTACTTCGCCATCGCGGACGACGGCTCGCTGGCCTGGATTCCCGGCGGGGAGCCCGAGCAGACTCTCGAGGTGGGATGGTTCGATCGTGAGGGCCGCTGGACTCTGACCCCGCTCGCGCCGGGGCCCTACGGACAACTCGTGCTCTCGCCGGACGGAGCGCGGGCGCTGGTGGTGGCGGGGCCGGGCGGCGGCTCATCGGACGTGTGGCTCGCCGACCTCAGCAGCGGCGGGATGAACCGACTGACGCACGGCGGCAAGGGCGGGTCGCCCGCCTGGCTCCCTGACGGCGCTCGGATCGCTCACTCGGGCCGCGACAGCTCGGCTGGCGAGAGGGTGCTGGTGCGACGACTGGACGGCGCGGGCGGAGCCCGGGAGGTCGCGCGCGCCGGACACCCGCTGATCGTGAGCGATGTCACCCCCGACGGCGGCAGCGTGGTGTACAGCGACTACGGCCAACGCACCGGCCGCATCCACATCGCGCCTGTGGACGGCGGGGCGCCCTCCCTGGAACTGGCGGCCGAGGGCGACGGCTACGAACAGGCGGGCATGGTGTCGCCCGATGGCCGATGGGTCGCCTACATCTCGAACAAGACGCGCCGTGAAGAAGTCTGCGTGCGAAGACTTGGCGGGAGCGGCGGAAGCTGGCAGGTGTCCACGCGGGGTGGGGGCGGCGTTCGCTGGGGGCGGGAGGGGCGCGAGCTGTTCTTCGTTTCGGGCGAGATCCTGCAGCGCGTGTCCGTCACCATGCGCGGCGATGAACTCTCGCTCGGCCAACCCGAGCCGCTGTTCGAGGTGCCACCTTCGCCCACCGAGAGCTCGTTCCGCGACTACGACTACGATTTCGCCGGGGACCGGTTCCTGTTCACCCGCCCACCGCGCGGCGTGGCGGAGCGACGCGAGATCGCGGTGTCGCTTCGCTGGGCCCAGCGGCTCGGGGAGGCGCTCAAGAACCCGGGCTCGAAGCGGCGGTAGGTCGGGGGTCATCCGATCGACCTTCACGGCGCTCGGACGATGCGACCACCGCTTGCCCCTTCGCGCGCACGCCCGTAACATTCAAGGTTCAACCGCCATGAACGACCTCTCCGGCAAGACCATCTCCCATTACGCGATCACCCGCCGGCTGGGGAGCGGCGGAATGGGTGTGGTCTATGAGGCGGAGGACTCGCAGCTCGGCCGCCGGGTGGCGCTCAAGTTCCTGCCCGAGGACCTCGAGCAGGACACGCAGTCCCTCGAGCGATTCCAGCGCGAGGCGCGCGCCGCCTCGGCGCTCAACCACCCCAACATCTGCACGGTCTACTCGATCGACCAGCACGAACGGCAGCACTTCATCGTCATGGAGCTGCTGGAGGGGCGCACACTGGCGCAGGTAATCGACCGGCAGCCGATGGAACTGACCACGTTGCTGGGGTTGGCGATCCAGATCGCGGATGCGCTGGAGTCAGCGCACGCCAAGGGCATCGTGCATCGCGACATCAAGCCCGCCAACATTTTCGTGAACCCGCGCGGCGAGGCGAAGGTTCTGGACTTCGGGCTCGCCAAGATCGAGGGCATGCGGCGTCCGGGCCCCGGCAGCTCGGACAGTTCGCGATTCGACACCGTGGCGGCGCGCGAGGACCTCACCGTGCCGGGCACGACCGTGGGGACCGTCGCGTATATGTCGCCGGAGCAGGCACGCGGACTCCCGACCGACGCGCGCACCGACCTGTTCTCGCTCGGCACGGTCCTCTACCAGATGGCGACCGGCGCGCTGCCGTTTGAGGGAGAGACCTCGGCCGTGGTCTACGAAGCCATCCTCAATCGCGATCCGGCGCCCGCCACCCGACTGAACGGCGCGTTGCCGCCGGACTTCGACCGCATCCTCGACAAGGCACTCGAGAAGGACCGCAACATGCGCTACCAGAGCTCGACCGACTTGAAGACTGACCTCATCCGGCTCCGCCGAAATCTGGAGAGCGCGCAGAAGCGCGCGGCGGAGTCCGTGGATTCGCGCGGGGCGGCCACGGCCAAGGCAGCGGAGAAGTCCATCGCGGTGCTCTACTTCGAGAACCTGAGCGGCGTGAAGGAGGACGAGTACCTGCGCGACGGCATCACCGAGGACATCATCACCGAGTTGTCGAAGATCAAGGGGCTGAATATCTTCTCTCGCGCCACCGTGCTGGGCTATCGCGACAAGGCAGTGACCCCGGGCCAGATCGGGCAGCGGATCGGCGCGGCCTTCGTGCTCGGGGGCAGCCTGCGACGCGCCGGGAGCCGCCTGCGGATCAACGCCCAACTCGTGGACACGCGTACTGACTTCCAGCTCTGGTCCGAGCGCTATGACCGCGAGATGCAGGACGTGTTCGAGGTGCAGGACGAGATCGCGCGCGCGATTGCCGAGTCGTTGCGCATCACGCTTTCGCCGCAAGAGCAGGCCGCGCTGGCCTCCCGGCCCACCGACAACCTGCAGGCCTACGACCTGTTCCTGCGCGGCAAGAGCTACGCGCGGCGCCTCACGCGCCAGGATCTCGAGTTCGCGCTCCAGATGTTCGAGAACGCGGTGGCGATGGACCCCAACTTCGCGCTGGCTCACGCGGCCGTCGCCAAGGTGTGCGCCGAGTACCACTACAACTTCCAGCGCGACGCCAGCTGGATCGGTCGTGCGATGGCCGCGTCGCAGCGCGCCGTGGCGTTACAGCCTGACCTGCCCGAGGTGTTGATCGCGAACGCCTGGGTGCTGTACGCCGGCAACCAGTACGAGGACGCGATCCGGCGCGCCTACCAGGCGATCGGGCGCAAGCGGGATTGCGAGGGCGCGTACTACCTGCTGGGTCGCGCGATGTTCTCGGCGGGTCGCTACCAGGAGGCCGCCAACCTCGCCGAGGAAGCGATCGCGGCGAGCGGCGAGGACTACAACGTCTACGGTCCGATCATGAACTCGCTCAAGGCGCTGGGGAAGAACGACGCCTACCGCAACCTGGTCCTGCGCCATATCGTGGTGCTGGAGAAGCATCTGGGGCCCGTGCCCGAAGACGCGCGCGCCCGGGTGCTGCTGGCGATCGACTACGTCGCGATCGGGCGCAGCGAGGACGCGATGCGCGAGGCGGACCTCGCCATGGCCCTGCGCCCCAACGAGGCGACGGTGCTCTACAATCTCGCCTGCCTGTTCTGCGCCCTGAACAAGAAGCCAGAGGCGATGGACACGCTCCGCAAAGCGTGGCAGGCGGGCTTCCGCGAGTCCGACTGGGCGCGGCGCGATCTCGACCTGGCGCTGCTCCACGGCGACCCGGAGTTCGAGCGGCTCTACCCGCCGACCGCGACGAGCGCATGAGAGCCTCGTCCTGCGGGCTTTCCTGTTCCTTCGGCGGCTCGTCTATAGTCTCGCGGGGTGGCGTGGAGCCCGGGATGTCCCTCGGCCGCACTCCGATCTCAGCAGCCGGCGTCCGCACGCGAAATGGAGGCGCAACCAGTCCATGACGAGTCATCTCGAGGCGACGCTGCAGGAGGACCTGGAAGGGATCCGCGCCAAGATCGTCGAGATGGGCGAACTGGCCGAGTCGGC
>JANNKI010000456.1:0-4232 GCA_031396225.1 bacterium
CGCGCTACCGGATTCGGTGCTCGGCGAGATCGTGATCGAAGCATTCGCGCCCTCCGGGGAAGATGGTTCCGACCAACATCTCGTCGCGACACGAGTCCGCCGGATTCCCCCCGGGCGGAGCTGACCCCGGGGCGGGGAGCACACTTGATATCCACTCGCTGCTTTGCGCTGATGGCCACCTTGTGGCTCCTGCTCGTGGCCACGCCCGCGGCGGCGCTCGCTTCTCCCGCGAGTCCATTCACCATCCGCTGGACCGCTCCGGGCGACGACAGCCTGAGCGGACGGGCGGCCATCTACGACCTGCGGTACTCGGAGCTCCCGATCACCCAATCGAACTTCCACCAGGCCACGCAGATCACGGGACTCCCCTCGCCCGGAGTCGCGGGGACACTGGAATCGTTTGAGGTCCTGGGACTGTCCGACCTGGTGACGTACCACATCGCCATCATCTCCGCGGATGAGCTGGGGAATTGGGCGCCTTTGTCGAACGTGAAGACTCGACCTGGGCAGACCACGAGTGTCGAGCGGACGGCGCCCTCGTTCTCTTCGCCGTGGCCGAACCCCGCGCGCCAGTCGGTGCACTGGACCTGTTCGGTGGCAGAGCCGACGCAGATCCTGGTCCGAGTGTTCGACGCCACGGGTCGACTCGTGCGCACCATCGCAAGTGGCGAGCGCGGTGCGGGGAGCGACGTCCTGTCCTGGGACCTGCGTGACGATCGAGGACACGCGGTCAGCGCGGGGGTCTACTTCGCGAGGGCGCGCCTCGGAACCATGGAGAGAACAGAACGCCTCATCGTCGCGCGCTGAACGGGGTCCGCCGCCGCAAGCTGCAGCCTGTCACCGCACCGTGCGGACCCCGCTCACTCGGCTGAACCCCGCCGAGCCGATTCAGATTCATCGAACATGGCCTCCGCTCGCACGCGTGGCCGGCTCCCGCTTGCGGGAAGGTCAGGCCGCGTTGCGTCCTTCGCGGCCGTGGATCACCGTGCTCACCTGCTGGATGAGCTCGTCCGGTTCGAACGGCTTGGGCAGGAATGAGTCGCCCAGCACGCGCATGCCGTAACTCGTGATCGTCTCGGCGGTGTAGCCCGAGGCAGGGAGGACGGCAATCTCGGCGGGCGGGAGTTCTATTTGTCGCTCATCAAGGGCCGCGCAATCAGCCCCGACGGAGCTCGGACTCGCGCTTTCTCGCCCAAGCGTCCAGCCTGCGGACGATGGACCGCGGGGGCGGGACAGCGAAGTCCTTCGCCGTCGCCACACGGCCCTCGAGGAGGAGCTCCTTGGGCTGGTGATAGGTGCCGAGCGCCCAGTCGGCGATGGGCAGGCCGAAGAACCCGGAGATCGCTTCGTTGCAGAGGATGTTGGCGTGATGCATGTGGTGGAAGCCATAGAGCTTCCGCCACATCGCACCCAGGCGCGGATGCTCGGTGGCGCGCTTCCACCACGGGTACGGCTGATGCTCGATCGCGTGGAGGATCTCGTACAGGCACATGGACCACGTGATCGCGGCGTAGCCGCCCACGAGGATCGGCAAGTTCGGGAGCAGGAACTGGAGCCCGATCAACAAGGGCGAGAACAGGACCCAGAACGCGACGGTGGCGTAGACCGGGAACGCCGAGTCGGGATACTGCGACTCGTCCGTGATCGGGTACCGGTTGAGCACGTAGCGATCGGAGCCTTCCGCGACGGGTTGCAGGCGGATGGGCGTCAGGCCGTGGTGGCTGCGGTGCCCCCTGGCGAACCACAGCAGCAACGGAGTCGTGACCGAGTGGAGCACGTAACGATGGAAGGCCCACTCGAAGAAGGACATCGCCAGGTGGATCACAAGGAACACGAGCACCAGGGCGAGCCATCCCGCGGCGAACTGCCGCTCCCACACGGTCGGAAGCAGGTACCGGAAGCCCAACAGGAGCACGCCGAACTGCAGGCCGATCTGAACGCTGAACCAGAAAATCGAGAACCGTCTTCGAGCCTGCGCCATGATCGCTTTCTCTCTGTCTTCCCTGAACGCTTCGCTCGCGAGCCGGTGCGCTACCGGTCCGCGGCGCGACGATGGAACACCGCCACTGGCCTTCGGGGTAGGGTAACGGCCAGCGGAGGTGACCCGCTTCAGCCTAAATCTGCCGCGACTCGAGCCAGATGACAAGCGGGCTCGAGTCGGGCGCGCTGGCAGGAGCGCGCCGAGGGGGTGGCGACGCGGCCAGGGGCTGTGCCGCCAGGGCCGACCGGGCGCGGTCGAGGCGTGTCCGCGGGTGGCGATCGAGGGGCCGTCCGGTGACTCCGGGCGGTCGGACCTGACGAGTGCGGACGCGGCGAAGGGACAACACCCCGTGCAACCGCGGATCAGCGCTCGAGCCCCAACCGGAGCAGGATCGGGGCGCGCGACTCCGCGGTGGAGGGCGCCGTCCGCGAGTGCTGGAGTATCTCCCGGACTGTTACGCTGGCCATCATGAAGCGCAATGCACCGCGGGCACGCGGCTCGCACACTCCCAGCAGCGCTCGGCCGGCCGGGTCACACGCCGAAGCAGGCGCGGGCTGGCTCGCCAGCCCTGCCTTCGTGCGGGTGTCGCTCGCGCTGATCACGCTGGCCGCGCTGGCGCTGCGGCTACTGGCACTTCGCTACCAGCCCACGGTCACATTCGACGGCACCGAGTACGTGCGCTATGCGGAAGCGCTCAAGCACGGCGAGCGGTTCGCGTCCGTATTCGCACCCGGGTATCCGGCACTCGTGGCGCTGGCGAGCATGCTGCATCCCGAGCGCGTCGGCGCGGCGGTCGCGGTGTCCATGGTGGCGGGCGTCGCGCTGCCCGCGATCGTGTGGGCGCTCGCCCGCGGCGCACTCGGCGCGCGAGGTGCCCTGTTGCCCGGCCTTCTGTGCGCGCTGCACCCCGAACTCGCGAGGCACTCAGCGATCACCATGTCGGAGTCCGCCTACATTGGCATGCTGTTCCTGGGGCTTGCGGGGCTTGCGGCGAGGCCATCGGGGCACATGATCCTCGGCGGCCTGGCCGTCGGGCTTGCCTACGCGATCCGGCCCGAGGGCGTGGTCACGGCGGCAGTGCTCATGATCGCGGGCGTGCGAAGGTGGGCGAGCGATCCCTCGTCCAGGCGCGCGATGCTCGCGGCCGCGCTTGCTTGGGCGTTGGTGGTGCTCGCCTGTGTCCTCTGGTACCACGCGACGCTCGACGCATGGACGCTCACGCCCAAGACGGCTGCGCTGCACGAGGCCGCCCGCGACTGGCGCGCGGCCGAGCCGGGCCTCAGCCTAGCGGTGCCTCCGGCGCCGAGGCTCGCAGAGTCACTGCGCGGCGGCCTGGCCGCGTGGCCCGCCAACGCCCTGCAACACGCGCAGGCGCTGCTCTGGTCATGGCCGTGGCCACTGCTGCTGTTATCACTCTGGGGACTCGCGCGACGGCGCGGCATCGAGACCGCGGCGCTCGTCTACCTACCGCTGCTCCCATTCCTCGGGCTCTCGCAGCAGGGGCGTTTCGCGCTGGCGGCGATCCCCGCGCTCGCCATTTCCGCCAGCGTCGTGCTCGTCACGGAATCGTCGCGCTGGCGTCGTGCCATGGCGGCGGCTCTCGCGGCATTCGGCGTGGTCGCCACCACGTGGTCGCTCGGGGACGCCTTCCGGACGCCGTTCGATGGCGGCGGACAGACGGACAAACGTGCGGGCGAGTGGCTGGCAAACGTCGCAACGCCGGGCGACGCGGTGGTCGATCGCAAGCCATTCGTCGCGTTCTATGCGAACTGCCGCCATCGCGTGCTCGCTGAGGGATCCTACGACGCGCTCATCGACGACATGGTGGCGAACGGCGCGCGCTGGCTCGTGCTGGAGGACTACGTGGTGCGTCAGATGCGACCCCAGTTCGCGCCGCTGCTCGACTCGGAGAACCACCGTGCCCGCGAGTCGCGACTCGAGCTGGTCTACGCCCGCGCGGATGAGGGCCAGGGCAGTCTCGCCATCTTCCGCGTGCTCGCCTCCGGCGAGGCGAAACGCGGACAGCCACCGGTGGTCGAACTCGAGGGATTTCCGGATAGGTCCGCCGCGCCGTGAAGCCGCTGCCGACGGAGCGCGGCGCTGACCTCTGGGTTGTGCGGCGAAGAATGTTGGCGGCACAGGGCGTGCGGTGATCCACGGGCATGTCCCGCACGAGCGCTGCGTTCGTGCCCCCGCACTGTCCGCGAAGGGATTGCCGCTTCCACGCTTGCGGCGATGGCTGGCGTTGCCT
>JANNKI010000538.1:0-17858 GCA_031396225.1 bacterium
GCCTGCGGAGCGCGATCCCCCGCGCGCCGCATCGGCGTTGCGACCGCTGCGGGCGGCGGTTGCGGCGGTGTGGGCGTGGAATCCGTGGGCACCCCGCCGACCGAAGCCGCGAACTCGGCGAGGAAGTCGACGGGCGGCTCCGGCACCGCCGCGACGGGCGGCGGCGCGGTCGCCGGCGCGGGTGCGACCGGCGGACTCACCGGCTCGCGGCGCGGCGTGTCGGCCGCAGTCGGAACGGCCACGCGCACCGGCCGCGGGGCATCGCGCGGTGGCAGCCTTGGAATCGCGAACGTCGTGTCCGCGCCCACCGGCTCGCGCTCGATGTGAAACGACCCGCGCGCGGGTGGCGCGATGGGCGTGACGTCGAGCGTCGGATAGGGCGGCTCGCCGGGCGTGAGTGACTCTGGCGTCACGCTCGCACGCGCCGGTGGCTCGAGCGGACCACTCGCGGCCGAGACCGCGGTGAGCCCCGCCACTCGCGGCAGGCCAGCGGGGCGCGCGCTCGGAGTAGCCTTGGCTCCGCCCTTCGCCCCCAGGATCTCGTGGAGGCCCGCCGCGGCGAGCCCGATGCGTGACGCGTTCGGTGCGACCTGCGGACGAGTTGGCGGGCCCGTCGGCGCTGCGTGAAGCGAGCCGGTGGACGGCAACGCGTGTGACGCTTCGATGTCCGGCGGAGCCGAAGACGGTCCGAGCTGGAACTCGTGCGAGCGCGGCGGCCCCAACGCGGGTGGCGCCGTCCTCGCCGGCGGCGGTGCCGATGTGGGCGATGGCTTCGGAGCGGGAGTCGCCTGCGCCGCGGGCGCGGGTGCCGACGCGATGCCCGGCTCGATGCGCTCACGAGCCGAGGGATCAGGCGTCGGCTTCTGACCGAAGCTCATGAGGCGTGCGAGCCAGCGTCCGACGGGATGCTCGGGCTCGGCAGCTCCCGGGGCGATGCGCTCGTGCGGAAGTCCAGAGGGTGAGGGTTCGGACGCGCGCCCGGCCGACGGCGCCGCGGCTCCGGCGTCCAGTCCCGGCACCGTGGGCATCGCGAACGTCCCTGACGAAGCGTGGAACGTCGACGGCAATGACTGCGAGTTGTCTGGCCTATCCAGCGCGACTTTGGTGGGATCGGGAGCGAGCCCGGGCTGATCGGTGGGAAGTCCCTCCACGGGTGAGGGGAAGCCCGGCTGGATCTCCAACGTCGCGGCGCTCGTCGCCGCGGGCGGCTCGCCCGGCGTGCGCGCCTCGTCGGGCTCGGGCCCGACCGCGAACTTCGGGGCGGGTGCGGGCACGGCTTCCATCGCCTGTGCGGCAGACCGGCTCGAAGGCGACTGGCCCCATTCGGCGTCCAGGGAAGCCGGCGACTGCGTCCCGTCCTCGCCCCCCGGCCAGTGCTCGAGCGTGAGTAGCACGTGCGCATCGGTGGGCAGCGTCGCCGACATGGCCTCCTGGCCCGCCTCGTCACGCACGATCACCCACTGGGGCTCGTGCGGCTCGCCGTTCACCAGCAGCACGACGCGCGCGCGCCCGACCCAGCCGAACGCCACGCCGTGCGCGCCCTCCACGAACACCGCGGCGCACGGCAACGACTGTCCCGTCTGGCTCCACAGTTCGGTCTGCGAGAACAACAGCCCGGTGAGCGCGTGATGCAGCAACTGCGGAATCGGCCGACTGCGCTCGTCCGTGCGCGAGGTCTCGAGGGCGACGCTGGCCAGATCGCGCAGCCAGCTCTGGATCTCGACCGGCGTGAATCCCCCGGGGATCCCGAGCAGCACCAATTCTATGGATGGCAGGGCCGCGCCTGCCGACAGCACGCCACCCTGCGTGCGGGTGGAAATCGCCCAGTGATTTGTGGCGGCTGGGCTGGATCTCGTCACGGGGCTCCCTCCCCATCCCACATCCGGGCCTCGACGGTTGCGGCCCCATTCCGGAGCTCCAAGCTAGCCAACGGCTTCGCAAGTGTCAACGCCGTAAGCCGTTGTGGCACGCCTCCTGCTCTACTCCGGTGTCTCTCCAAGCAGCCACGCCACTTGGGGGACTCGCGGGCGACGTCCGCGATGCAAGTTGACATAGGTCTTCATTGCGGAACGCATGGCCGCCCGTTAGCGTGCCAGCGGACCCTACCCGGATCTGTGACTCTGAACACGCCCCGGAGACCCCACCATGATGCTTCGCCAACGCATCCAGGCCCTCCTCCTGGCGGCGGGCCTACTGGCCTCGGCGCCGAATGGAATGGTGCATGCCGCCGAAGCCACATCGGATAGCTCCGGGGGACATGCCCCGCGCCTGATCGACCCGCTGTCGCCCCCTCCGGGCGGAGGCGCCCCGAGCGCCATGGCCGGTGCCGACGCTTCGTGGCCGGCATCCTCGCGCACGCCCGAGAAGCGCAGCGCGCCGCGCGAGGGCGAGGGCGACCCGGCGATCATGAACCAGACGGCCGTCGACGATATCGAGCTCCAGATGAACGCCGACGTGCTCCGCTACATCGCGTTCTTCACGGGCGGCGGCCGCAGCACGTTCGAGCGCTGGCTCAAGCGCTCGGGCCGCTACATGGAGTTGTTCCGCACCGTGCTCCAGCGCGAAGGCCTGCCCCCCGACCTCGTGCACCTCGTGTTCGTGGAGAGCGGATTCAACGTGAACGCCCGCTCGTACGCCGCGGCCGTGGGTCCGTGGCAGTTCATGCGCGCGACGTCGCTGATGTTCGGCCTCAACGTGAACCAGTGGGTGGACGAGCGGAAAGATCCCGAGAAGGCCACCGTGGCCGCCGCGCGCTACCTCAAGCACTTGTACGGCATCTTCGGGGACTGGCCGCTGGCGCTGGCGTCCTACAACGCCGGCGAGGGCACGGTCATGCGTGCCATCAAGCACCAGGGCACGACGAACTATTGGGAGCTGCGCCTGCCCAAGCAGACCGAGGACTATGTGCCGCAGTTCATGGCCGCACTCGCGATCTCCCGGGATCCGACGAAGTATGGGTTCGCGGGAGTCGAGCTCGACGATCCCATGCGCTTCGACGAGGTCGCGCTGAAAGGCGCCGTGGACCTTCGCGCGATCGCCAAGCTGGCGGAGTGCTCGTACGAGGAGTTGAGACTCCTGAACCCCTCGGCACGCACGGCCACGATGCGCGGCCAGGGCGGCATCACCAGCGTGCGCGTGCCCGAAGGCAAGAGCGAAACCATCCAGCGCAACCTCGCCGCCGGCGCCGAGCTGCCGAGCGTCAACCTCACCGTGCGCCACCGCGTGCGGCGAGGCGAGACGCTGCGTAAGATCGCCCTCGAGTACTCCGTGAACGCCACCGAGCTCGCCCGCGTGAACAACCTGGGCCGTGGCCGACCGCTACGTCGGGGCATGATGCTGACCGTGCCGTCGAGCCTGAAGGCACCGAAGCCCGAGGTGCTCGCCTCGGACGTGGACGATCCGCGCGCCTCCACCGGATACGTGCCCGCGCGCAGGATCGGCCTGCCCGGCCGCATCGAGGGCAACAGCGTGCCGATCGAGCGCATCACGCACACCGTGCGCCCCGGCGAGACGCTGCGCTCCATCGCGGCCCGCCACGGCGTAAGCGTGGCGGAACTGCGGCAGTGGAACCGGATCCAGACGCCCGGTGTGCGCCTCGGTGCCCGCCTGCGCATCCGCTCCAGCGAGGCTGAGGGCGCGATCTCCTCGAAGATGTCCGAATCGTCATCGGCGCAAGCCAACGCGGCCAGCGCGGAACTCAATCGCGACGGCGCCCCGTCGGCCAAGGCGGCCGCGGAAGCGTCCGCGCCCGCGAAGAAGAAGGGCGCTCCGGTCGCCGATGCCGCATCGCTCGACGCGCCGGCCGGTGGCAAGAAGGCCGCCGCCAAGTCGAAGCCCGCGCGCGTGCGCGGCACGCACGTGGTGCGCGTCGGCGAGACCATCACCGAGATCGCCGGGCGTCATGGTGTGAGCGTCGAGTCGCTGCGGAAGCTCAACAAGCTCCGCTCCACGCGCATCGTGCCCGGCCAGGTGCTCCGCCTGCCCGCCTAGCGTCGCTCTGGCCACGCGGCCCCAAAGGGGGCCGCGCGCTACCGCGAACGGCTAGTGCATGCTCTCCGGGCCGTCCACGACTCCGCCTGCCGGCACGGGCGCGGTGAAGTCCTCCTCCACAACGCTGGCGCCGATGCGCGCGTTTCGGCCCACGGTGAGCCCCTCGGGTAGGCGGGCGCGCTTGCCCACCACGACCAGGCCGCTCGAGAGGTGCTCGGGACACGCGCGATTCGGGGCGTTGTCGTCGCCGTGGCCCACCTGCGCGCCGCGCCCCACACGCACCTCCTTGTCCACGATGGCGCGATCGAGCGTGGCGCCCGCTCCCACCACCGTGTCGTGCATGACGATGCTGTCGCGCACCACCGCCCCGTGTTCCACCACCACGCCGGGGAACAGCACCGAGTTCACCACCTCGCCCTGCACCGAGCAGCCGTTCGCGAGCAGGCTCCGCGACACGCGCGCGCCGGTCTCGACGCGCACGGGAGGTCGGTCCGCGGTCTGCGTGTGCACGACCCACTCCGGGTCGGTCAGGTCGAGCGGCGGCGTGGGCTGCAGGAACTCGAGGTTCGCGCGGTAGTACGACTCGAGCGTGCCCACGTCCTGCCAGTAGCCCGGGAAGCGATACGCGAACACGGGCTCGCCTCGCGCCACCAACCGTGGCAGCAGGTCCTTGCCGAAATCGTGAGACGAGTCGGCGAGGCTCGCGTCCTCCACGAGCCAGCGGATGAGCGCTTCGCGGTCGAACAGGTACACGCCCATCGAGGCGAGGCGGGATGTCACGCCGCCCTTCGGCTTCTCCTTGAACGCGCTCACGCGGCCATTCGGCTCGGTCTCGAGGATGCCGAACTGGTCCACCTCGTCGGCCGGCACCTCGGTGACCGCCACGGTGAGGCTGGCGTGGTTCCGGCGGTGGAACGCGTAGAGCACGTTGTAGTCCATCTGGTAGACGTGGTCGCCGGACAGGATGAGCACCTCGTCGGTGCGTCGCCGCTTCAGGTGCACGATATTCTGGTAGATCGCGTCGGCGGTGCCCTGGTACCAATCGCTCGCGGACAGGCCCGGTGCCGGCTGCAAGAGCTGGATGCCTCCGCGCGTGCGATCGAGGTCCCATGGTCGCCCGATGCCGATGTGCTGATTGAGCGAGGTCGGCCGGTACTGCGTGAGCACGCCCACGTCGAAGATGCCCGAGTTGACACAGTTGGAGAGCGTGAAATCGATGATGCGGTACTTGCCGCCGAACGGCACCGCCGGCTTGGCCCGGCGCTCCGACAGCAGGCACAGGCGGCTGCCCACGCCGCCCGCCAGGATGAACGCGTAGCGCCCGCTCACGGCAGCTCCTCGAACCAACGCCGGTTGGGCACCACCGTCCCCGCTTCGAGCACGCCGTCGCGGAAGTCCTCGTAGCGCCCGCCCACGCCGATCGCACTGGGCCGGCTCACCCTCGCGCCGTCGGGCACCCATGTGTCCTTGCCGACCAACGACAGCCCGGCGAGCCAATCGAGATCCGCCGCGCCCTCCCCGAGTCCCTCTCCCACCCGGGCCCCGGTGCCGACCCGCACGTACTTGTCGAGGATGGCGTGGTCCACGCGCGAGTCCGCCGCGAGGCGCGTGTCGGCCATGATCACCGACTCCGACACCATCGCGCCCGCGCCCACGTGCACGCCCGGGAACAGGATGGAGCGCGTCACGCGGCCCTCGATGCGGCAACCGTTCGCGACCAGGCTGTCCTCGACCAGCGCCTCGCGACCGATCCACACGGGTGGCCGCTCCTCGTCACGAGTGAGGATGGGCCAGCGCGCGTCGTGCAGCGCCAGGCGCGGGTGCGCGCGCACCAGCTCGAGGTTGGCCCGGTAATAGGACGCCACCGTGCCGACGTCCTCCCAGTAGCCCTCGAACTCGTGCGCGTACACGGGATGGCCCGCGGAAACTTGAGGTCGCAGCACGTCGAGCACGAGGTCCACGGGGCGGGCGCGCAACATCTCGCCGAGCCGCTCGGTCTCGAACAGGTAGATGCCCATGTTCGCGAGCGCCGCGTCCGTACGCGCGGGCTTCTCCTCGAGGCTCCGGATGCGCCCCGAAGGCTCCACGTGCACCATGCCGAAGCGGTGCGCCTCGGCGGCGGGCACCTGCGTGACCGCCACCGTCACCGCCGCCTCGCGCTGGACGTGCGACGCGACCAATGGCCGATAGTCCATGCGCACGACGTGGTCGCCCGAGAGCACCAGCACGCGATCGGGGTGATGCTCCTCGATCCAGTCCCAGTTCTGTGCGATCGCGTCCGCCGTGCCTCGGTACCAGCCGGCGTGGCTGCGCGTCTGGTAGGGCTGCAGGATCACCACGCCGCCCGAGCGCCGGTCCAGATCCCACGCGCGTCCGGCGCCGATGTGGTCGTTGAGCGAGGCGGGCGCGTGCTGCGCAAGGACGCCCACGCGCTCGACCCCCGAATGGCAGCAGTTGCTGAGCACGAAATCGATGACTCGGTACTTGCCACCGAACGGCAGCGCGCTCACCGCCCGCTCGGCGCACAACACGCCCAGGCGCTCGCCGCCACCGCCGGACAGGATGAGGGCCAGCACGTCGCGCATCGGGGGGCGTCTCCGAAGGGGCGAGTCGCGGGAATCTCGAACGGGAGCGCGGACGTTAGGGAGTCGTGCGGGCAGCGGTCAAGCGGTGAGTTGTGCTCGGAGGACTGCTGATGGCGCGGGGCGTGCAGTGCCACTCGGACATGTCCGGCACCGCGGGTGCCGGCACTCCCATCAGCGATCTTTCGAGCACAACGCAAGCGGTGCCTGCGCGAGCGAGAGCGCTACCAGCTGACCGTGGCGGAGAGGAGGTGCGTCGTCTCGAGATTGTGGTCGTCCGGGAACGCGGGATCGTCGGCTGCGAAGAACCGGTGCAGCGCCGCAGCGTAGTCCACGCCGAAGTGGCGATAGCGCACGCCGGCGCCGAAGTCGAGGTCCTTGCCGTTCAGGCCGCTGCGCAGCGCGAGCGTGCTCCGGTACCAGTACTCGAGCCCCGTGCGCAGGTCGGCGTTCAGGAATCCCATCTTGAGCTGGCTGTCGAGCCTGCGGCCCTCGAAGTCCCACGCCAGGTCGGTGCCCCAGGTGAGCGCGTGGCCCTGCGCCGGGTAGAAGTTGAACGAGGCACCGGTCGTGAGATTGGGATTTACCTGCTCGCGCGTGCCGTTGCTCCAGGTGAGGTAGGTCGTGGTGAGATTGTGCAGCACCGCGCCGAGCGTGATGGCGTCGTTCGGCATGTAGAGCGCGCCGGCATCGAGACCGGCGCCGAACGAGGTGACGTGCTCGCCGGGGAGCGTGTCGGGCAGGCTCTGCCGCACGAACTTCACCGTGCCACCCCACGCCCAGTGCCGGCCACGCTGGCGGGCGTACGACACGGACATGGCCATGTCGGCACTGCTCGCCATGAACAGGTCGTCGGAGGTGATGAGCAGGCGCTCGCCCGGATCCCAGACGCCGTTACCCTGGCCGTTGCCCGGCGTGGTCGGGTCGTTGTCGGTGCCGAAGTCGAGCCAGTCGCCCGGAGCGAGGCCACCGGGCCTGGGCGTGATCGGGATGTTGTCGATGCCCACCCACGTCAGCGTGACGCCGAACGCCGAGCGGCGGTCCTCGCCACTCTTCATGGGCCACACCGCGCTCGCGAAGTTGTGGTTCACGAGGCTGCCGAACTGCTCGGCGTGTTGGACGAACGCCTCTTTGTAGGGCAGGTACACCATGCCCGCGGGATTCCAGAATGGCGAGGTGGCGTCGTCGGCGATGGCCGCGAAAGCGCCTCCCATGCCGACGGCTCGCGCGCCCACGGGGATCTTGAGGAACTCGGCGGCGTACTTCGTGGCCCCGACCGGAGCGGCGGGCAGCGACAGGAGACAGCAGCCCAGCAGGACACGGATCAGCTTGTCGCTCATGCATCTCCCCGAGTTGGAGCCCCGCAGGAAGCGGGTCCAGACGAGCCTAGGAGCCGCCTCGATCAGCTGTCAACCGGTCGTTCCTTCGGCTTCCACTCGGGCATGCTCGCTTCTCCGATGGGCTTGGCGATGCGCCATTCGCCGCGCACGCGGACGAGTTCGTTGCCGAACCGGAACATGCGTTCGTCCCCGGACCACGCGTCGCGGTAGTGCACTTCGTAGGACACCATCACCCGGGCCGCCGACACCGGGAGCGAGCGATACCCGCTCAACCACAGGTCATCGGTGGACGGCAGGAACCACACCGAGCCGGGCATGGGCACGTCGCGCCGACCTTCGACGAAACAAGCCCAGGCTTCGTCCGCGTTCCCCGCGCGCAGCGCCTCCCAGTAGGTCTGGAGCGTGGTGCTCGGCGAGCGGAAGCGACGGTCGAGGCCTGATTGCTCACCCTGTCCGAGCAGTGTGCACGCCACCGCCATCACCACCAGCCAGCCCCTCCAACCCAGTCGGTTGCCTTCGCGCGGGGGCGCGGGACCTGACGTGTCTACCCCGATGGGGCCGGGCGAAGTTCCCAGCGAACGATAAGGGCGGGGTTCAAGGAGTTCGAGTCGCAAGGGGGGGTCGGACGGCGTGGGATCGGGAAGGACCGTCCTGGTCGCGGCCGACGTGCGAAGCGAACAGGGCCGTCGAGTGGCCCTGCCAAAAGGGTCCATGGGGCGCATTCTCAACAGTCCCGTTCCCGGTACTGCTTCAAAGTCGCGTTTGCCGCGGGGGCCTTGATGCAACAGGTGATACGTTCTAGGTAAGTCTATGCCTAGCGAGCCTTACGACGCGAAGGATTTCTTGCGTTCCCAATTGAGCGCTTTGGCGCTGACGAGGCGCGACGCCCCGGCGCCGTACGCCCAGGCGCCGAGCCCGGGCGCGGTCGCCCACGCGGAGCTCCCCGCGGGGCCGCATCACCCATCGAGCCCGTGGAGCGCCCACCCGAGCGGCCCCCGGCACGGCCGCCGCCGCCCGTCGCACGCCGCCCCCCGGTCTTGCGATCCGGTCGGGCCTGGAAGGGGCGTTCGCTCCAGGGACGCTCACTGCGCGCGATCGCAGCGCGGGTCTGTCGAGCGCTCTGCGACCGGGCGGGCCGCTCGGCTCGGCGCGCCGGACCACCGCGCAGCGGCCGCGCCGTGCCGGGCCGAGCGGGCCGTCCCGCACCTCGAGCAGGTGCAGCCGATCGGCCGCCACGCTCCCCCCGTCGCTCCAGGCTCGGAGTGCGCGACTGGTCGCCGCGCGGCGCGGGGCGAGACGCGCGCGAGACGGGACGCGAGCCACGCGGCGCAGGACGCGAGTCGCGCGGCGCGGGACGCGAGTCGCGCGGCACGGGACGCGAGTCGCGCGGCGAGGGACGTGCCGTGCGCGGCGCCGGGCGTTCCTGGGTCCGTTTGGGCGTAGCGCGCTCCTCGGGCCGCCAGTCGGCGTCGCCGCGACGTCCCGACGGTCGCGCCGGCCATTCGGACTTGCCGCCCCCCCCCTCTTCGGAACCCTCGCCAGTCGGCTCCAGGAAACCGCCCCCCGGGAGCCAGGTCTCCTCCACGTCGTCCTCCGACTCCGCTTCGTCCCATGGGGGCGCGCCACCCGGAAGCGGCGCCTTCGAGGCGCGGGCCGGCGGCGCCGGACGTGCGGTGGCCGCTCGGGTGGCGATGGCGCCAGCGCGCGGTTTGGCGGATCGCTCACGGCCACCGTTGGGCCGGGCGGACGCCGCACGCAGGCGGGTCACCTCCTCCTCGGACAGCTCGCGGAACATGCCGCGCGTCATGGGCCCGAGACGCAACGGGCCGTATCCCACGCGATGAAGGCCGGTCACTTCGAGGCCCACGGACTCGCACATGAGCCGCACCTGCCGGAAGCGACCCTCGTGGATCGTCATCTCGATCATGATGGCATCGAAGCCCGGATCGATGCGGCGCACGCGCGCCGGCCCCGAGACCTTGTCCTTGTCGAAGCGCACGCCGCCGCCCAGCCGGCGCAGCTGATCGCCGCGCGGTTCGTGCGCGAGCCGCACGCGATACACCTTGGGCACGCCGTAGCGCGGATGCATCAAGCGGTGCGCGAGGTCGCCGTCGTTCGTGAGCAGCAGCAACCCGCTCGTGTCGGCATCGAGCCGGCCGACGGGATAGACGCGCGCGCCGCGCGGCAGGAACTCGCGGATGGTGCGCCGGCCCTGCGGGTCGTCAAGCGTGGTGATGACGCCGACGGGCTTGTTGAGCACGAAGTAGACGAGACGCTCTTTTCCGCCGACGGGCTTGCCGTCCACGGAGACACGATCGCGCCCCTCCTCCACCTTGGTGCCCACTTCACTCACGACGCGTCCATTCACCGAGACGCGCCCCTCGGCGATCAGCTCATCGCACTTACGCCGCGCGGCGACCCCTCGGTCGGCCAGGTACTTGTTGAGTCTCACGGGCACTCGGGTTCCTCCGGGGCGCGGGTGAAGCGCAGCACGAGCTCGCGTTGCGCCGGGTACTCGGCGAGCAGCGCGGCTCGCTGCGCCAGTTCGAAGTCATCGTAGTCGAATCCGGGCGACACGCCGCAGCCCACCAGCGAGTAGCCCTCGCCGGGCTGGGACTCGGCGGCGAACCAGGTGCCGTGCGGCACGACCGCCTGCGGCGTCTCTTCCCCCACGACCAGTGTCCGCGTCCCGACCGGTTCCAGCAGGTGGAGGTGCATCGCACCCCCGGCGTGGTGCCACCACGTCTCGTCCGCCCTCAACCGGTGGAAGGCCGAGCGCTCCCCTTCGGCGAGCAGGTAGGCGATGCCGGTGGCGAGCGCTCGCTCGCCCCCGAAGCGCGCGGGCAGCGCCGCCGCGGTCAGGCGCTCGGGACTGCGGAACGTCTCGCGGAACCAGCCCCCCTCGGGATGGGGCGCGAGCCTCAGCACGCGGATCCAGTGTTCAGCGGCGGGGTCCATGAGGACTGGAGCAAGGGACCGGCGCTAGCGCCTGTCGCGCTCCGACAACGTCGCCGACGGACGGCGGTGCGCTCCGTCCTCTTCGTCGGCTTCGTCGACGTCGTCGTCCCCGCCTTCGGCTTCGTCTTCGGCTTCGTCGTCGTCCGCGTCGTCGGAACCGTCGTCGTCGCCCTCGAACTCGTCGTCGTCATATTCCTCGTCGTCCGAGCCGCCGGAGTCGTCCCCGGCATCCGCCTCGTCCGACGACTGCGGCGCATCACCGCTCACGAGGTGTGCGGTCGCATCGGCCCCGGCATCCGTTCGCGACTCTCCAGGCGTCGCCCCCCCGGCCCCGGCCTCGGTCATCGCGACATGACCGCCGGCCATCGCCAACGCCAACGGCAGTCCCTCGCCGTCCAGCTCGAGCATCTCCATCTGCTCGGGCTCGCGCGCCGCCACGAGCGCCCGCAGCTCCTCGGGGCGTGGCAGCTCGGCCAGGTCCCGCAGGCCGAAGTAGTTGAGGAAGTCCGGCGTGGAACCGTAGAGCAGCGGACGGCCCACCACGGTGGAGCGACCCTTGATCGTGACGAGCGAGCGCTCGAGCAGTGTGGCGAGCGTGCCGCTCGAATCCACACCGCGGATCGCCTCGATCTCGCTCTTCGTGACGGGCTGCTTGTAGGCGATGATCGCCAGCGTCTCGAGCGCGGCGCGAGAGAGTCGCATGCGCCGCTTGCCGCGCAGCATGCGCGCGACCCACTCGTGCTGCTCCGCGGTGGTGGTCACGATCCAACCGCCGGCCATCTCGCGCAGTTCCACCCCCGACTCGCGCGCGCGGTACTCCTCGCCGAGGGCCGTCAGGGCCTCGGTCACGCGCTCGGGCACGGCATCGAGGGCATCGGCCAGCAGCCCCAGCGTGAGCGGCTGGTCAGACGAGAACAGCAGCGCTTCAACCGCCGAGCGCAGGTGCAGCGGAGGCATCGGGAGTCCTTCCTTCCAGGAGTCGGGGCAGGATCAGGATGTCGGCGAAGTTGTCATCTTGGATGCACACCACCGTGCCGAGCTTGATGAGCTCGAGCAAGGCCATGAACGAGACGATGATCTCCATGCGCGCGCGGGACTGCCGCATGATCTCGGAGAATCGCAGTTCGCCCAACTCGGCCACCGTGCGGGCGATGAGCGACATCTTCTCCTCGATGTCGTAACCCTCGCTCGAAACGGAGTAGACGACGCGCTCGGGCTTGCGCGCCATGACGCGTTGCAGGGCCTCGAGCAGGTCGAAAAGCGTGGCGGGTGCCAATGGCAGCGGGCCGGCGTCGTCCTCGGTGGGCACCTGGCCGCGCTCGTGCAGCGAGCGGCGAACGCCTTCACGTCCCTGCATGCCCACCGCGGCCTCCTTGTAGAGGCGGTACTCGAGCAGGCGCTGCACGAGCTCCTCGCGCGGATCGCCCTCGTCCTCCTCCTCATTCGAGGCGGGCAGCGGCAGCAGCATCTTGGCCTTGATGCGCATGAGCGTGGCGGCCATGACGAGGAACTCGCCGGCCACATCCAGGTCGAGCATCTGCATGAGTTCGATGTACTGGAGGTACTGGCGCGTGACCTGTGCGATGGGGATGTCGTGGATGTCCATCTCGTCGCGTTTGATCAAGTGCAGCAGGAGGTCGAGCGGACCTTCGAAACGCGGCAGCTTGAACGTCACGCCGGGGCGCGCGGGGCGCACGAGCGGTCCACCGTCGCGGTCGCGCGCGGCCGGACTCTCCACGGACAGGTCGGTGGCCTGCGAGAGCTGCGCGCCAGCCTTGGCCGCCATCACGTCGTCGCGTTCGTCGTCCGCCTGGCTCACTCGGGCTCCACGATGGACTTCACACCCATCGCGCTCCGCACCTGGTCCATGGTCTGTTGCGCCACTTCGCGCGCGCGGCGCGTACCGTCCCGCAGCACGTCGCGCACGCTATCCGGATCCTGCTCCCACCGCCGCCGCCGCTCGCGGATCGGCGAGAGTGACTCGCTCATGACTTTCGCGAGGTGCTTCTTGTCGGCCACGCACCCGAGCTGGCCGGCACGGCACAGCGTCGCGATGCCGTCCGCCTCTCCGGCGTTGAACTTGCGGTGATACTCCCACACCACGCACCCCGCGTGGCCATCGGATTCGTCGGCTTCCGGGCGGCCCGGGTCGTCCTTGCGGAGCTTCTTCGGGTCGGTATAAGCCTGCATCACCTTCTGCTCAGCGTCGGCCGGCTCGTCGGCGAGCAGGATGGTGTTGCCGAGGCTCTTCGACATGCGATTGCCGTCGAGGCCACGCAGGCGGCCGAAGTTCGTGAGCTGGGGCTCGGGCTCGGGGAACACCGGGGCGCGGTCCGTGCAGTAGACGAAGTTGAAGCGGCGCGCGAGTTCGCGCGTGAGCTCCACGTGCGGCACCTGGTCCTCGCCCACCGGCACGTGCGTGGCGCGGTAGAGCAGGATGTCCGCGGCCTGCAGCACGGAGTAACCGAGATGGCCGTAGGAGATGGTCTGTTCGTCCAGGCCCAGGTCCCGCACCTGCTCCTTCAGCGTCGGGATGCGCTCGAGCCGCGCCTTGGAGACGAGCATGGACAGCAGCAGGTGCAGTTCAGCGTGCTCCTTCACCGCGGACTGCACGAAGATCACGCTCTTCGCGGGATCCAGTCCGGCTCCCAGCCAGTCCAGGACCATGTCCCAGGTGTGGCTTTGCAGTCGGGACGTGTCCTCGTGGCCGGTGGTCAACATGTGCCAGTCGGCCACCATGTGGAAGTTGGTCCAGCCGGAATCCTGGAGCCGGACCCAATTCTCCAGCGCGCCCACGTAATTGCCGAGGTGCAGCCGGCCCGTGGGTCGCATGCCGGAGAGGATGCGGCCGGTCACATTCGACACGGGCGGTCCCTCGCGGTGGATAGGTGATTTCGCAGACTATCGAACGTCCCCAGAGGGGTCAAGAGACCCGCACTTCAAGTAACACTCGAACTTCGGGCAACGGCTCAACGCGGGGAGGGCCTCGGGCCGCTCACGAACTCCGCGGCAGCTTCCGCATCACGAGCAGCGTGAGGTCGTCGCCCAACCCGCGGTCTCCGGCCCAGTCCAGCACGGCGGCGACGATGTCCTGCGTGAGTTCGCGGGCGCCGTGCTCGGGGTGCGCGCGCACGATGCTCTCGATGCGCTCCGGACCGAACTGGTCGCCCGACTCGTTCTCGGCCTCGGACACGCCGTCGGTGTAGAGCACGACCACGTCGCCGTACCCCACGGCGAGTGGACGCTCCTCATAGGTGGTGTCCTCGAGCACGCCCAACGCCACGCCGCCCTCGCTCAACTCCTCGGTGGTGCCGTCCGCGCGCAGCAGCAGTGGCGGATTGTGGCCGGCATTGGAGAAGATGAGCACGCCGTTGCGCCAGTCGAGCACGCCATAGAATGCCGTGACGAACCGGCCGCGCTCGGTGCTCTCGTACAGCAGCTTGTTCACCTTGCGCATCACGGCACGGATGGCGAACTCGTTGCGGATCTCGGCAAGCAGGCTCATGCGAAAGCCCGCCATGAGCAGCGCGGCGGGGATGCCCTTGCCGCTCACGTCGGCGATGGCCAAGCCGAGGCGCGTCTCCGAAACAGCGATGAAGTCGTAGTAGTCGCCGCCGACCTGATCGTGCGAGATGGACGTGCCCGCGAGGTCGAAGCCCGGGATGCGCGGGGCCGTCGCCGGCAGGAACGAGCGCTGGATGTCGCGCGCGATGGCCAGCTCCTTCTCGAGCCTCCGGCTCTCGATTCGATCCCGGGCCGTGCGTGCGCGCTCCACCGCCACCGCCGCCTGCGCGGCGAACGCGGTCAACAGCTCCAGGTGCCCCTCGTGGTAGGCATCCTCGTGGTCGCTCTCCAGGTTGAACACGCCGACGACTCGGCCCTCCACGATGAGCGGCGCGGCGATCTCGCTGCGCGTGGCAATGCGCGCCGCGACGTAACGGCGGTCGGCGTGAACGTCGGGCACGATGACTGGCTCGCCGCTCTTCGCGACCCAGCCCACGATGCCCTGGCCGATCTGTAGATCAAACGCCGACTCGGACCCCTCGGGGTAGCCGTGCTCGGACACCATCTCCAGCACATCGGTGCCGCGCGTCACCAGGTAGATGGCCGCGGCGTCGAAGTCCACCACCTGCCGGAGTCCCGCGAAGATGGCCGCGACCACCTCCTCCAGGTCGAACGGCGCGGCGAGCAGCCGGGTGACGTCGAGCAGCACGTCCTTTTCGAGCGCGCGGCGTTCGATCTCCTGCGAAAGCAGCGCGTAGTCCAGCGCAAAAGCGACGCCTTCGGCCGCCACCTCGAGGCGATCGAAATCGGCGGCGCTGAACACGCCGTCGCGCTTGCCCAGGCATTCGATCGCTCCGAACGGCTCGCCACGCCGGAACAGCGGCAGCACGAGCGCGGACTCCCCTGGATCGGTGGCGCCCACGATGCCGGGCGGGCGCGGGTCGCCCGGGGCGAGCCGCAGCGCCGAGCCCTCGAGCATGACCCAGCCGGCGAGTCCCTCGCCGCGGTTCACGCGCAACTCACGAGGCAGCCCACCAGCCTCGAGAAAGTCCTTCGCCACGAGACGGCGGCCACCGCTGCGGGCCACCCAGATGCGCACGGTCTCGCAGTCCACGAGCCGCCGGCACTGGCGCGTCGCGGCGCGGAGCAACTCCTGGAATCGCTCAGGGCCGGCGATCCCGTCCGGCCCGATGAGGGACTGCACGGAGATACGCGGGAGGCCGGGTTCCACGGGCAGGGACGGCGCTGGAGGGGCGCTCGGGGGGGTCTGGGAGTCCACGACCGGACGCTAGCACGCGACCACCGGTGCAGCCAGCCCGGCGCGGGCTCCGGGAGCGAGCGTCACGCCATGTGCGGGCTTAATTCCGGGGCCTCGCCGGCCGATAACGGTGTCGCAGCCCTTCCCTCCAATGGACCGGAGCCCCTCCATGGCGAGCCAACACAAGCGACTGGGCGAGATGCTCATCGAGGCGAAGCTTCTCGAGCCCGAGCACCTCGAAGCGGCCATCGCCGAACAGAAGAAGTCCGGGCAGATGCTCGGAGCCGTCCTCGTGCGCCTGGGCTTGATCAAGGAGTCCGATCTGATGGCACTGCTCCAGCACCAGCTGGGGCTGCCGCTCGTGGACCTCGAGTCCGCGACCGTTGACGATCTGGCTCTCGCCAAGGTCAAGGAGGATTTGGCGCGCAGGTACCTGGCACTGCCTATCGAGATCGAGGGTCGCAAGACTCTCGTGGTCGCGATGGCCGACCCGCTAAACGTTGCGGCGATCGAGGACCTGCGCTTCCACGCCGGCATGTTCATCAAGCCGGTGCTCGCCTCCCCCACCCAGATTCTCGAGGCCGTCGAGCGCTACTACCACCTCGACTCGTCCATGAACGAGGTGGTGCAGAGCATCATCCAGGGCGAGAGCGACGTCGTCGTAAACGCCGTCGCCGAGAAGGACGAGCGCCAGGCGATCGATGAACTCATGCGCGAGGCCGAGGGCCGACCCATCGTGCGGCTCGCGAATTGGTTGTTGCATCGCGCCGTGGAAGAGGGCGCGAGCGACATCCACATCGAGCCCCAGAGCACCGAGCTCGTCGTGCGCTTTCGGGTGGACGGCTTGCTGCGCGAGGAGCAGCGCCTGCCCAAGTGGACGCAGGGCGCCATCGTCTCGCGGCTCAAAGTGCTCTCCAACCTCGACATCGCCGAGAAGCGCGTGCCGCAGGATGGCCGCCTCGTGGCCGAGATCGGCGGCCGTCGCATCGACATGCGTGTCTCGACCCTGCCCGTGACGGGCGGCGAGAAGGTCGTGATGCGTATCGTGGACTCCAAGCGCACCACGGTCGAGATCGCGAATCTCGGCATGAGCGATCGCGACCTGCGCCGAGTTCGCGGCTTCCTGGATCGGCCCCAGGGCATCGTGCTCGTGACCGGCCCCACGGGCTCGGGCAAGACCACGCTGCTCTACTCGGCGCTCCAGGCCCTCAAGGACGTGACTCGCAACATCACCACGGTCGAGGACCCGGTCGAGTTCCAGATGGCGGGCCTGAACCAGGTGCAGGTGGACGAGAAAGCCAAGAAGACGTTCGCGGTGGCGCTGCGCGCGATCCTGCGCCAGGACCCGGACGTCATCATGATCGGCGAGATCCGTGACCGCGAGACCGCGCAGATCGCGTTCCGCGCCTCGGTGACCGGCCACCTCGTGCTGAGCACGGTTCACACGAACGACGCCGCCGGCGCGGTGACCCGCCTGGTGGACCTGGGGCTCGAGCCGTTCATGGTGGCGAGCGCGCTGGTCGGCGTGGTGAGCATCCGGCTGGTGCGCGTGATCTGCGCCCGCTGCAAGGCGACGCACGAGGTGGACTCGTCCACGCTCAACCGGCTCGGCGGCGCGGTGGCCACGGAGGGCAACGTGACGCTCTATCGCGGCTCCGGTTGTCCGACCTGTCGCCAGACGGGATTCAGCGGACGCACGGGGATCTTCGAGGCGCTCGAGGTGGACGACGCCATGCGCAGCCACATCGTGCGTGGCGCGGCCGAGGGCGAATTGCGCACGCTCGCGCTGCTGGCCGGCATGCGCCCCATCGGCGAGGACGGTCTCGAGAAGGCGTTGCGCGGCACCACAACGCTCGAGGAGGTCACGCGCGTCGTGTACCTGGCCGAGCAGGGCGTGAAGCTGTGCAGCTCGTGCAACACGATCGTGTCGCAGGATTTCGAGTATTGCCACACATGCGGGCACTTCGTGGGCGAGCACTGCTCCAGCTGCCAGCGCCGGGTCGAGGCGCAGTGGGCGTTCTGTCCCAAGTGCGGCAATGCCACCAAGCGCAGCGCGGCCGAACGGCCCAAGCAGGACCTGCCGGCGAAGAAGCGCCCGGTCCCTCGCGACACGCCCTCGGGGCAGTGGCGACGCGCCTCTTAACCTCGAGGCCGCTCCCGACTAGACTCCGGCGTGTGACCGCCACCCCCGGAGCCCGCGCGAAGGTCCCGAAGTGAGGCTGCGCC
>JANNKI010000558.1:0-5901 GCA_031396225.1 bacterium
CCTGTGGCTCGGCTTCCGCAGCGGGTTGGGTGTGGTCGGGCTGTGGTGGGGGTTCGTGGCGGGGCTTGCGGCCGTGGCCGTGTTCCTCGTATTGCGCGTTCGGAGTCTGCTGTCGCGCCCGGTGACGCGCGTGCGCGTGGAGGGCGAGCTCGCCTAGCGCTCGGCGACACATCCGTCGGGCGACGCCCATGGGGCTGCACGCCCGAGTCCGCCTGTGCGAGACTGGTGCCCTTCCCCGGAGGAGATCCATCCGTGCGCTGGTCATTCCGACTCGTCACGCTGGCCGGCATCCGCATCGAGGTCCACGTCACCTTCCTGCTCATGGTGGGAGGGCTGGCGGTGATCCAGAGCGGATCGAATCCGATCTGGATCACGGTGGTCGAACTGCTCGTCCTCTTCCTGTGCGTGCTCCTGCACGAGCTGGGGCACGCGCTGGCCGCCAGGCGGTACGGCATCCAGACGCGCGAGATCATCCTGCTTCCGATCGGCGGTCTCGCGAGACTGGAGCGGGTGCCCGAGAAGCCCATCGAGGAGATCGTCGTGGCACTCGCGGGGCCGGGCGTCAATGTCGTCATCGTGACCATCCTGACCGCGATCCTGATGACGATGGGGGTTGCCCCCGAAACGATCATCGAGCGTGGGATCGCGCTGCTGGGTGGTGGCGCTTCCGCCACCGCGGCGCAAGGCGGGCACCTGGAGAGCCTGCTGGTCTTCAATGTCGTGCTGATCGGATTCAACCTGATCCCTGCGTTTCCCATGGATGGTGGGCGTGTGTTGCGCGCGGTGCTGGCCATGACCATGCCGTACACGCGCGCCACGCGCATCGCTTCGCAGGTTGGACAGGGCTTCGCGCTGCTGTTCGCCGTGGTGGGCGTGTTCGTCCTGCGCAATCCGGTGCTGGTGTTTGTGGCGCTGTTCGTGTTCATGGCCGCCGGCGAGGAGCGCGCCCTGGTGCAGACACGCGCCTCGTTGAGCGGCGTGCCGGTGTCGGCCGCCATGGTGACGGCGTTCATGTCCATCGAGACGCGCCACGAGCTGCAACACGCGGTGGACCTCATGCTGGCCGGTGACCAGCAGGACTTCCCGGTGCTCGAAGGCGGGCGCTACCTCGGCATGCTCGCGCGCGCGGGGCTTATTCAGGGCTTGCGCGAAGAGGGTCCCGAGGCGCCGGTGGGTCGGGTGGTGCGCGTGGACGTGGAGCCCATCGAGGCATCGTGGCCGTTGGAGCGCGCGCTTCAGGTCATGCGCGCAGGGCGGCACTCGGCGGTCCCGGTGGTGTTGCGCGGGCAGCTCGTGGGATTGCTCACGCTCGAGAACGTGAGCGAGCTGCTCATGGTGCAGGAAGCCCGCCAACGTCACGCGGGGGTGGCCTGAGCCAGCCCAGGGCACGCCCCCGCCTGCACGTGCGCTGGGTATTGCCATTCGTGGTGCTGGTGGGCGCATTCGTGTTGTGGCGCGGCACGAGCGCGTTGCGCTGGCGCGAGTTGGCGCCGGGGCTCGAGTTCGCCACGCTCCGCGGCGAGCCCTACTGCCGGCGCGGCTCCGCCGCCATCGCCATGCTGCGCCTGGATCCGGAGCGCGTGCGCCTGCGCGTGCGGCACTTCACGCAGAACGAGGACGCGCATCCGCTGGACGTGGTGGAGTGGCAGCGGTTGACGCGCGCCGTCGCCGTGTTCAACGCCGGCCAGTTCTACCCTGACTGGCGCTACATGGGACTCCTGTCGAGCGGCGGCCGCTGGCTCTCCAAGCGGCCGCACGCGGGCTACCACGCGATGCTGGTGGCGGACCGCCACGGGCCCGGCGAGGGCGCGCGCGTGCTCGACATGTCGGGTGTTTCGCTGTCTCCCGATTCGCTGGCGTGGAACGAGGTCGCGCAGTCGTTCATGCTGTTCGACAGCACGGGAGCGCTGCGTGTTCGCCGCAGTGAGCGCATCGCGAACCGCACGGTCGTGGCCGAAGACCGGGAGGGGCGCCTGCTGATTCTGGTGAGCGAGGGCTCCTACACGCTCGCCGATCTGGCCTACGTGCTGCAGCACTCCCCGCTTCAGCTGCGCCACGCCATGAGCATGGACGGCGGGCGCGAAGCCGAGCTGGTCGTGGCGCGCGGCGACTTCCGCTACGCCTCGTTCGGCCAGTGGCGCCTCACCGACGAGCATCCGTCGGCGCCCGCCGCACGCGTACCGTTGCCCGCGGTGATCGCGGTGGAGCTCGCGAGCGACGGCCGATGAGGGCGACGTTCCCGTGCGCGGTGTGCGGCACGCCGATCACGCGCCGTCCGCCCGACGCGAAACGACCGCGTCACCTGACCTGCCCGCGCTGCCGCTACATGATCTACGACTACCCGCGCTCGGCGGCGGGCATGCTGGTGGTGAAGCGCGGGCACGTGCTGTTGCTCGAGCGCGCGCACCCGCCGCGAGCGGGCTACCTCGACGTGCCGGGCGGATTCATGGAAGCGGGCGAAACGCTCGAGGGCGCCGCTCGCCGCGAGCTGCGCGAGGAGACGGGGCTCACGCTCGGCCGCGCGGACTGGCTCGGGTTCTACTGGGACACCTACTTCATCCGGGGCTTCGGACGATTCCCGGTCATGAACTTCTATTACGCGGGTCAGTGGCGGAGGGGCGAGCCCGTGGCCGCGGACGACGCGGCCAGCGCCGCCTGGGTTCCGCTCGGTTCCCTGGCGCGCCTGCGGCCGCGATTCGCCTGGGCGCACATGACCCCGCTCCTGCGCGACCTGGCGAGGTGGGCGAAGCGCGGCTGAGGCTGTCATGGGAGCCCAGCCGGCCGCTGGCCGGCGCCCGGCTCGGGCCGATTCCTCGCCGCGGCGGCCGGCCGCGACGTGTATGCTCCGCCCATCGCCCAACGCGTCCAACCCCTCGAGAAGGAGCCCGTCATGAACCCGCCCCAGGAGCAGGTTACGCTGGCCGGCAAGACCGGCGCCGGAACCGGACCCGCTTCCAGCGTGTGCCCCACGCTCAAGATCTTCGCCGGCGGCCGCTGGGTGGAGTCCACTGCCAAGGTCACCGGCGAGGTGCGCAATCCCGCCAACCACGAACTGCTGGCGCGCGTCCCGATGGGCGGCGCCGAGGACGTGGATCGTGCGGTCCAGGCGGCACTCGCGGCTTACCCCGCGTGGCGCGCCACGCCGGCGGTCAATCGCGTGCGACCCATGTTCAAGTTCCGCGAATTGCTCGAGAAGAACCTCGACGACATCGCACGCGTCGTCACCCGTGAGCACGGCAAGACGCTCGATGAGTCGCGCTCGAGCGTGCGCCGGGCCGTGGATAATGTTGAGCTGGCCTGCGGCATCCCGTCGCTCATGCAGGGCCAGTCGCTGGAGGACGTGGCCACGGGCATCGACAGCCATTACTTCCGCCAGCCCATGGGCGTGTTCGCGGCGATCACGCCGTTCAACTTTCCCGCGATGGTTCCGATGTGGTTCCTGCCGCACGCCGTCGCCTGCGGCAACACGTTCCTCGTCAAACCGAGCGAGCGCGTGCCAATGTCGCAGATGCGCATGTTCGAGCTGCTGCACGAGGCCGGTTTCCCCGACGGAGTCGTGAACCTGGTACACGGCGCCAAGGACGCGGTGGACGCGATCTTGGACCACCCCGGCATCGCGGGCGTGTCGTTCGTCGGGAGCTCGCCGGTGGCGCACTACATCTACAAGCGCGGCGCCGAGAAGGGCAAGCGCGTGCAGGCACTGGGCGGCGCCAAGAACTTCGTGCTGGTCATGCCCGACGCCGACATGAATCGCGCGGCGCAGGTCTCGACTGAGTCGTGTTTCGGCTGCGCGGGCGAGCGCTGCCTCGCGAACAGCGTGGTGCTCGGCGTGGGCGAGGCCTACGACGCCATGCGCACGCGGCTCGTGGACGAGGCCAAGCGCATCAAGGTGGGCGACGGCATGGAGCCGGGCGTCACCATGGGACCGGTCATCACGGCGGCGCATCGCGAGAAGGTGCTGGCCTACATTGAGAAGGGCATCGCCGAGGGCGCCACGCTGGCGCTGGACGGCCGCGGCTACAAGGACGCCAAGCACCCCGAGGGCTATTTCCTCGGCCCCACCATCTTCACCGACGTCAAGCCCGACATGGTGATTGCGCGCGAGGAGATCTTCGGTCCGGTGTTGTGCGTGATGAGGGCGGATTCATTCGACGAAGCCGTCGAGATCGTGAAGCGCCACGAGCTGGGCAACGCCTCGAGCATCTTCACGTCGAGCGGCAAGTACGCGCGAGAGTATCGCTGGCGCGTGGAGCCCAGCATGCTCGGGGTGAACATCGGCGTGGCCGCACCCATGGCGTTCTTTCCGTTCGGCGGCGCCAAGGGCAGCTTCTTCGGCGACCTGAAGGCCCACGGCCGCGACGCGATCGAGTTCTACACCGACAAGAAGGTCACGATCACGCGCTGGTTCTAGTCGCCTGCGGGCGTGGCCTCTGCGCCGGCTTCGCTCGGCGCCGCGCCCGCGCAGCGGCGAGTGCGCCGATGCGCAGCCAGCGAGTGTTCTTGGGCGTGACTCCCTTGCCCGCGGGGAGTCGCGGGCATCCTCGGGGAGCACGGTACCGCTTACGCTCGCTCTACCGCGCGACAACCACCATGCGCGTGGCGGGCCTGCGCGCGGCCTGACCCAAGCGCACCCAATAGACGCCCGGGAGTAGCTTCGCGCCTGCGCCGGCCTTGATCGTGACGCGGCCGGCGGCCGCGACAGGCACCTCGCGCCGGTTCACGCGCCGCCCGGACACGTCGTACACCTCGACGTGGGCGGGCTCGGCTCCGGGCAGGTCGCACGTGACCTCAAGTGAAGCGCACGCGGGACTCGTGAGCGGACGGATGGCGAGCGCGGCGGGGCCCGCGGGTGAGTCGAGCCGCGAGCGCGGGCCCGCGGCGGGCGCGGCTTCTTCCCCGCAGCCGCCCGGCTGGTTCCCGAGTTGCTGACGTATCCCTGCCACGTCCTCGATCCAGCGGCGGATGTACCAGCGCTTGACGTCGGCGGGCTGTCCGGGCGCGCGGACGGCCGCGTCGCCGCGGACGAGATGGAACACATTCACGTGCGGCGCGGAAACGATGCGCCTGCCGTCTGTGTGGCGGAGGCCCAACTCGAACCGCCCGACCGTGAGCACGCGGTAGTGCTGTGTCGAGTCAGGATGCTCCGGGTCTACGTGCTCCTGGATGCCATCCAGCGTCATCCCCGCGCTATCCACGGGTGACATGAGCGTGTCGCCCGAGCGGATCACACCGCGCAGCATGCCGTCCACGGCTCGCATCTCACGCTCACGGGAGGAACCCTCGACGAACCGGATAAGGCTGTCGCCGAGCGCGTGGAACGTGTAGTCGGCGGCCAGCACCGCGCCGACGCCCTCCGGCATGAGATCGCGATACGCTCGCGCCAGCCGCTCGAGCGTCGCCTGCGGGCCGTCGAGCGGCTGATTGGCGGGAGGGATGCTCGTGCTCACCGCGTGTGCGGGGAGTGCAGCCGAAGCCACGATCCAGAGGATGGCGGAAGCCAGAAGTCGCATGACGTGGGCCGATCTCCCGGCGCAATGGACTGTGCTACGCGTTTCGACGGCCGGCGCCTTCGCTCGGACTGCGAAGCCGGCGCCCCTGCGGCGAGCATAGCAGGCGGGCGGCGGGGACGCCCCGGCCGACCACCAGCTCCAGCCACCGGTCGTGGTGACGCGCATCGTCAGCGGCCAGAGCGTCCGCGGGCCTCAACCGCCATCCTGCATCGAGTGACATCACGGCCCACCCCGCTGTCGGAAGCGCCCTCATTTCGGTGTATGCTGTCGGACCTGTCATCCACCCGGCGCCGTCCCGTGAGGCGGAACGCCCCGCGAGCGGCCGTTCGGCGTTTCCGAGCGGCCGGGCTTGAGGAGAACCTCCCCGCGGGGAGGCTCCGAGGAGCGGTTC
>JANNKI010000604.1:0-1963 GCA_031396225.1 bacterium
TCCTGGAGCGCCATGGATTGACCGACCTCGACTGACGTCGACGCGGCCGGAAACCTCCGCGTCGGTCGAGGCGTACTCCGGACGCATCCCACGGACACCGACGATCGCGCTCGTCAACCCGCGCCCATGCAAAGGGAGAACCCGATGGCAGCCATGCACGAAGTGGACTACGAGATTCTCGGCGACGACATGCAGTTCGTGAAGATCGAGCTGGACCCGAGCGAAGCGGTCGTCGGCGAGGCCGGCGCCATGATGTACCTGGAGGACGGCATCACGCTCCAGACCATCTTCGGTGACGGTTCGCAGCAGCAGAGCGGATTCATGAGCGCGCTGCTCGGCGCGGGCAAGCGGTTGCTCACGGGCGAGTCGCTGTTCATGACCGTGTTCCAGAACCAGAGCCAGGTGAAGCGCAAGGCTGCGTTCGCCGCGCCCTACCCCGGCAAGATCGTCGCGCTGCACCTGAAAGAGCTGGGCGGCAACCTGCTGGCGCAGAAGGACTCGTTCCTTTGCGCGGCGAAAGGCGTTGCGTTGGGCATCGCGTTCACGCGCCGATTCGGGGCGGGCCTGTTCGGCGGCGAGGGGTTCATCCTACAGAAGCTCGAAGGGGACGGTTGGTGCTTCCTGCACGCGGGCGGCACGCTCGAGGAACGCACGCTCGCGCCGGGCGAGACGTTGCGCGTGGACACGGGCTGCATCGTGGCGTTGCAGCCGACCGTGGATTACGACATCCAGATGGCAGGCGGCGTGAAGACCATGCTGTTCGGCGGCGAGGGCATGTTCTTCGCCATGCTGCGCGGTCCCGGCAAGGTATGGCTCCAGTCGCTGCCGTTCTCGCGCCTCGCCAGCCGCATCTTCGCGGCCGCGCCCCAGACGGGCGGTGGCGGCCGTGAACAGGGCTCGATCCTGGGCGGACTCGGCAACCTGCTCGACGGGGATGGCCGATGAACGCGTCGGCTGGAAGCATGCCGCGCCTGTTGCTCGCCGTGACCGTCGCCGCCCTCGTGGGCGACGCGGCCGCCCCGAAAGCCGGAACGCCCGCCCGCGAGGGCGGGCGTTCCCGTTGATGCCAGGGCCTCGCCGAGTCGTTCAGCGATCCAGGATCGTGAGGCGCACGAACTGTGTGCGGCCCTGGGCCGCGAGCCGCGCGAAGTAGATGCCGGCAGGCACCCGGCCGCCGTCGGCCCGGGCCAGATCCCAGTCCACCGTGCGCGACCCGGCGGCGAGCCGGCCCGCGAACGGGGTGGCGACCAGGCGACCGGCCAGGTCGAACACGTCGAGGCGTGCGTCCGTCTCCTCGCCCAGCGTGAGGGCGAAGCGCATGTCGCCCCGCGCCGGGTTGGGGCCGGCCACGAACGACAGCCGCAGCGGGTTGACCTCGGCGGACGCGAGCACCGCGCTCAACGGACCCACGCGACCCTCGTCGCCAGCGCACGAACGGGCCGCCAGCCAGTAAAGGTTCTCGCCCGGGATCGCGCCGGCGTCCGTGAAGGCGAAGCGGACGTCGTCCGACGTCGTCTCGAGTTCGGCCTCGTGCCCGATCCATGCCAGCGAACCGTCCGGCTGCTGCCGGTACACGTTGAAGCCATCCAGGTGCTCGTGGCGGGCCGTGGCCCACTCCAGCCGTACGCCGCCGCTCGTGCTCGCGGCCTGCAGGCTCAGCAGCCTGGCCTGCGGCGCCGGGTCACGATACGGTTCGTGAAAGTCCTCCGGCACCAGCGTCGCGTAGGTCTCGGGCGTCACGGTGATGATCGTGCCCGAGGCGTACTCGTACTGGAACGCCATGTAGTCTCCGCGCGACGTGTAGGACTTGGAGCGGTTGTTGCCCTGCACGCGGCAGCGCACGACCCCCGCCGGCGAGACGTAGTCCCCGGGCGTGCCGGTGGTCCACGTGCGCGTCACGTCGGTGGTGGACACCGTGGCTTGGTCGATCTGGTTCCAGGCGGCGGTGGCCCAGTTCCACAGG